>JASFNY010000028.1:0-11980 GCA_050116795.1 Thiohalophilus sp. | reverse complement strand
CAGCTTTTGCTGCGGGGCTTCTATCGATCTGATGTTGATCGGTCTTGATACTGATAGCGACGCGATCCGGGTACATATGCCGGATCGTCATGGCGAGATTGATTTGAAACGGTATCTCGAGGCCGCAAACCTGTATGACGCCACGTTATCGATGAACGCGGCCCAGGCAGAGCAGTATGTTGCTGATCAAATCAGCCAGGCCAGTGGTGAGATGAGTGAAGGAATGCAGAAGCTGATGCAGTACCTGCTGGTCAAGAATTTTTCTCAGATCGAGTACGTACACCAGTACCACAACGGGCGTTACCAGGACATCGGTCATGCCGAAAGGTTTATCGGTGCTGGAATCGGGTTTGAAGAGGTGCAGTTACGCAACCTGACCTATTTCGCCTATATGCAAACGGTGGAAGAAGCCGCGGCGGATCTCGATGTTGGGATCAAGATATTCAGCAAGCTGAATGTTGCTCATGGCCTGCCCGTTCCGGTGGTAGTGCGTTTTGACTATCACGGCCAGGTACCGGGAGCGCGCGAGCGGGCTATCGAACATTGTGAACGGGTGGACAACGCATTACATGATCGCTATGCGGATCTGGCCGAGGAAGGATTGTTACACACTCTGCTGGTGATTCGTGATTGCGCGGCAGGTGAACGGATTGAAGTGATGGGTTCGTCATTGAACGGACCGGCAGTTGAGGAGGCACACTGATGAAGATCTGTCAGGTTGAACGACCACTGGTTGCTACCAACCGCATTCCGGGACTTGAACACCGGCATATGCAGGTCGTAAAGGATGGCAGTTCATTGCTGGTCGCCGTGGATGCGGTGGGTTGTATTCCTGGTGACTGGGTAATTTGTGTCGGCAGTTCAGCCGCGCGTGAAGCCGCGGGCAGCAAGGAGTATCCGAGTGATCTGACTATTGTCGGGATCATTGATCACTGGCCGCCCGAAGGGGAAAGCGCGTAATGGAAATTTTGCAGGTCGAGGCACCCCTGGTGTGTACCCGTCGTGTTGATGGGTTGAAACAGACCAGTTTGCGGGTACTGCGCGATGAATTGGGCAATCGCCATGTGGCGGTAGACCCGGTCGGCGCACGCGAAGGCAACTGGGTGTTTACGGTGAGTGGTTCGGCTGCACGTTATGCCACCGGTGATTTCGGTGTACACACTGACCTCACCATCGGCGGCATCATCGATTTCTGGGGGACCGATTAAGGTCGGTCAACCGGGAAGGGCGAGACAACGGAACAGGCGTTGTAGCGATTTTTACAGTTCAACAACCATGTGAATAGAGTAGGAGATAGAAAGATGGCAAACGACAATTACGGCATTGCACTCGGCATGATCGAGACACGCGGGCTGGTTCCCGCCATCGAAGCAGCAGATGCCATGACCAAGGCTGCGGAAGTTCGTCTGATCGGACGTGAATTCGTTGGCGGCGGTTATGTAACTGTTCTGGTTCGTGGTGAAACCGGTGCAGTTAACGCAGCAGTTCGTGCTGGCGCAGATGCCTGCGAACGTGTAGGTGACGGTCTGGTTGCGGCACACATCATTGCCCGTCCGCACCGTGAAGTTGAGCCGGTTCTGCCGACTGGTGGCAGCGGTAGCAAAGCTGCGGCCTAACAGACAGGCTTATACATTCAACTGAATTTAAGGAGTAACAAACCATGGCCAACGAAAACTACGGCATAGCACTGGGCATGATTGAAACACGCGGACTGGTGCCCGCCATCGAGGCAGCTGATGCCATGACCAAAGCCGCAGAAGTCCGACTGATCGGTCGGGAATTTGTAGGCGGCGGTTATGTCACCGTCCTGGTTCGAGGCGAAACAGGCGCGGTTAATGCAGCCGTGCGCGCAGGTGCGGATGCCTGCGAGCGCGTAGGCGATGGCCTGGTTGCTGCTCATATCATTGCCCGTCCGCATCGTGAAGTTGAGCCTGTGCTCAGCGATGCCGGTAGCGGCGCAAAACGCAGTTGATTGAATGGTTGATGCTGACTGATCCGTCGTCATGCAGTATGCCAAGGCTGACCAACGCGTATTGGGTTATCTCGGTCGGGCCCTGAGTCTTGAACTCTCAGCGGTCCAGTTGTACAGCACTCAGGCGCGACTTGTCGCAACCTGGGGGTTGGCCGAGGCAGCCAAGCGTCTCAGTACCGAGGCCAGTGAGGAAATGGCGCATGCGGACCGAATTATCGGCCGCATGCTCGCCCTCGGCGTGGCACCTAATGCTTCGCAACTGCGGCCACCCAAACTTGGCGGCAGCCTGCAGGAATTGTTACAGCACAACCATGCATTCGAGAATGAATTGATCCGGTTGTATACCGAGGCAACACAACATTGTGCGCGCAACGGTGATCATGATAACCGGCTGTTCTTTGAGGAACTCCTTGCCGAGGAGCAGGGCCATGCCAGCGAGCTGGCAAAATGGCTACAGGATGTAGAACAACCCGGTGTGTCAGTCGATAAGACACGCGCCACTTTTTAACGGAGGCGAACCATGAGTCAACAATGGCAGGAACGTATCCGCCCCGCTCGTCTGGAACGGCGTTATGACTTTGCTGATTACCAGAGCCTGCGGGATTTTCTCGATCGCGCTGCGGATATCTCCGAGCGTGAAGGATTATATCCGGACATGGGATTCGGTCGCGATTATGTCAACGTGACTATCCATGCCGATGAAGACAGTAATGAGCTGGGCGAACAACAACGCCGCCTGGCCGACGAGTATGACGCCTTGCTTGATAAGCAGGGACAGGACTAGGAGCTGTTCTCATGCCTGTCATCGCTCTGGTTGGAAATAAAGGCGGTGCCGGCAAGACAACATTGTCTATCAATCTGGCCAGTGCCTTGGCAGAACGCGCTGCGACAGCGCTACTGGATGCCGATCCCCAGGGCTCGTCTCTGCAGTGGAGCGCGATAGGCGAGGGAAAGCTGAATGTTTACGAGGTGGAGCAGGCGCTGGATGAGCATGCTTCAGCATTGCAGCAACGTTATCAGTATGTAGTCGTGGATTGTCCGCCTTCCGTCGAGGCCGCGCAGACTCATGCTGCATTAAAAGTCTGCGATGTTGCCTTGATACCGGTGCAACCGTCACCGATGGATTTATGGGCCACTGTGCATATAGAACAGGCGATTGAACAGGCCCGTATGACGAATGCACGACTGGATGCCTGGATCGTCATAAATCAACTCGAACCACGCACCATGTTATCCCGGCTGGTCCGTGATGCAGTGGCCGAAATTGATATACCTGTCGCTGAAACACCGATACGACGGCGCGCGATATACCGCAGCAGTGTACTGGAAGGCAAAAGCGTTTATGACATGGGGCGTCGTGGTGACGAAGCTGCGACCGAACTCAATCTATTGATTCAGGAGGTAGTACCGTCATGAGCCAGAGTGACAAGACACGCCAGAAGCTTGTTGATTCGATGCGCAAGACTAAATCCGGGAACACCGGTAAATCCGCAACAGTTTCCGCAGATGAACCAAGCAAGGTTCAGCCCAGAACCCAGAAGGCAGAAACTCCTCCCAACCCAAAACCGGCGCCGAAGCGTAGTGAGAAAAAACCGGTGTCTGGCAGCGATGTAGACAGCTACCAGTCTGCACGTCGTCGCGTCTGGCCGGACTAAATTGTTTTTACACAAGATGGTGTCAACCTGATGTCGGCCTGGTTGCAAACGCTATTCCCTTTCCTGCGTTGGTTCCCGATGAAGCGGGACGTCGTGCGTGCGGATCTTGTCGCAGGGATAACTGTGGCTCTCGTTCTTGTGCCGCAAAGTATGGCCTATGCCCAGCTGGCAGGATTGCCGGTGGTATATGGCCTGTATGCATCATTTGTCCCGGTTATCGTTGCCTCGTTGTGGGGGTCTTCCAGCCAGTTACATACCGGGCCGGTTGCCATGTTGTCCCTGATGTCGGCTGCAGCACTGATTCCGCTGGCGAGTCCGGGCAGTGCCGACTTTATCGAGCTGTCAGTGATGCTGGCAATGATGGTCGGTATATTGCGCCTGGGCCTGGGCCTGTTCAGGCTGGGAGCGATCGTCAATCTGTTGTCCAGCCCGGTGATTATCGGGTTTACCAATGCCGCCGCTCTGATTATTGGCCTTTCACAATTGAGTAAAGTGATCGGGGTACCTTTCCCACGTACCGAGTCCTATCTCGCCGATCTCTGGCGTGTGTTTGAGCAACTGCCCTCGTTGCACTGGATGACCCTGTTATTTGCGGTGGGTGCGTTCCTGCTGATATATGGTCTGAAACGAAAACTTCCGACCCTGCCGGGTGTATTGATCGCGGTGGTCGTAACCACGCTTATCAGCGCGCTCATCTCCTATGAAAAGAAAGTATCGGTAGAGATGGGCCAGATTCAGGATGAGTCGTTGCTTACGTCGATAAAATCCTATGCAACAGCGGAACAACGCATTGGCGAATTGACGGACAAGATCGCCAGGCTGAACCAGCAGGCCAACGCACTTGAAAAGATGGGCGATCTGGAAGAAATCGAACAGGCGGCAAATCTTCGGGCAAAATCGGCGGTCTATCGTCATGAATTAAAGCTGCTCAAAGAGGAACATACGCTGCGTCGCGTCAACCTGCACAAAATGACACTGCAACAGGTGAAAACCGATGCAGGACAGCTGCTTTTCTATTCATCGCAGTCAATGCCTTCAAATCTTGAGGGTGACGGTGCGGCCTGGCGTTTTGATGGTGTCAAACAGGAACAGGTACTACTTTCCTCGGGTGGTGCTGTTGTCGGTAACATTCCGGAAGGTCTGCCTGCTTTCAATGTTCCGACGCTGAAGTGGGATCTGATCCTGTCGCTGTTACCGGCGGCCCTGGTTATGGCCCTGATCGGCTTTATGGAAGCCACCTCAATCTCCAAGGCGATTGCCAGTTCCACTGGCGAGCGGGTTGATACCAGTAAGGAGCTCGTCGGGCAGGGGTTGGCCAATATCGCCGGGAGTTTTTTCAGTTCCTATACTGTCAGCGGATCATTTTCCCGATCGGCGGTGGCTGCCCGCACCGGAGCGCGTACAGGTATGTTTGCCATCATCAGCGCCATCGCCGTAGTACTGGTACTGCTGTTTTTCACTCCTTATCTCTATCATCTGCCCCAGGCGGTGCTGGCGGTAATCGTGATGATGGCCGTATTCAGCCTGATTCGTATCAAGCCGTTGATGCAAGCCTGGCGGGTTGATCGTATCAGTGCATCCATAGGCATTATTACCTTTTGTGCAACCTTGTTGATGGCGCCCGCGATTGCCAACGGCATTCTGTTAGGCATTGCGTTGACCGTTTTGCACTACCTGATCCGGATTATGCGTCCGCGTGCGGAAATTGTTGGCCGCAAGAAAGACGGTACTCTGGGTGGAATCGAGGCTCATAAGCTCGAACCGATCAGTGAATTCTTCGTTCCGGTTCGCTTTGACGGATCACTGACCTTTATCAATGTCGCCTATTTTGAAGACATGATCCTCGAGGCCCTGAGTGATTTTCCAAAGGCCAGAACTATTCTCGTGATTGGCAGCAGCATTAACGAGATCGATGCTTCCGGGGAAGAAAAGGTTCGCGAAATTGCTCATCGTCTGAAGGATTCCGACGTCCAGCTAATCTTCAGTGGTCTCAAGCATCAGGTCATGCAAGTGATGCAAAGCAGTGGCCTGGTCGATGAATTGGGCAAGGATGCATTCTTTTCCGACAAGCAGTCTGCCCTTGAAGCGCTTGAGCGGCAGTACGATCGTAGCCTGGTGGATCTTCCAAAGCGCGATGGCCGGAGTCCCTACCGCGGCACTGGTGCAGGTAGCCATCTTATATAAGGTGAAATATGCCCCGACGAGTAGACAAGTCCAAGCGAGCGCGATATAAGAACGGAGAAATGGGCAATTCCTCCGATTATACGTACACGCCAGCCGCTGCTATGCCGGATTTTCTGATTCGGCATGCTACCCTGCGCCAATTACAAGTCTTTGAAACTATTGTTCGTCTGGGCAGCTTTACCCGCGCTGCAGAAGAGCTGTTTCTGACCCAGCCGACCGTATCTATGCAGATCAAGAAATTGACTGATGTGATTGGTCTGCCCCTGTTCGAGCATGTCGGGCGGAATGTCGAACCCACCGAGGCCGGCCTGGAGTTATACGAGGCTTGCCGGGGCATATTTCAACAAATGGCCAACCTGGAAATGAAGATTTCCGACCTGAAGGGCATGAAACGTGGCCGTTTGAGGCTGGGTGCGATCACTACCGCCAAGTATTTTGCACCGGAAGTCCTGGGTGAATTCAGTGTCCAGTATCCGGGAATCGATGTGGCATTGAAGGTCACGAACCGTGATCGGATCATCGAGCGTATGCGCGCCAACGAGGATGACCTTTATATAATGGGTCAGGCCCCGACGGACGAGATGGAAATGGTTTCCTTTGCCATTGCCCCGAATCCACTTGTGGTTATGGCGCCACGTAATCATCCGCTGGTCGGCCAGAAGCGGATACCGCTGGAAAGAATCATCGAGGAACCGTTCATCCTGCGCGAGCCGGGTTCCGGTATTCGTGATGCCACCTTGAAGATTTTCGAGGCCAACAAGCTGCGACCCAAAGTCCGGATGGAATTGGGCAGTAACGAGGCAATCAAGCATGCCATCGTCGGTGGACTTGGTCTCTCTGTCCTCTCATTGCATACCCTGACCCTGGAAGGGACCGACGGTCCGGTAGCCATTCTGGATGTCGAAGGCTTTCCGATCATGCGTCAATGGTATCTGGTTTATCCCAAGGCCAAGGAATTGTCGCTGGTCTCCAAGGCCTTCGTTGAATTCGCCAAGGAAATCGAACCGCAAATGCGTGAGCGGATTGAGAATATGTGGCCGGAATTGCGCCGGTATCTGGGCAAAGATGAGCCCCCCGGCAAGAAGAAAAGTTCGTCCCGCAAAAAGAAAAGCGCCTGAGGCGCTTTTCTTTTCTAAATTGCCGGTTCAAAACTTCTGTGGTCAGTATTGTGCCTGTGGTTGCGGGTAGCGTGTTACCAGTTCAGGTTGTACACGCTGCGGTTCCGGTTGTTGTTTAACTGAAGCCTGTTGTGCCGGGGGAGTATACAGCCAGTAGATAAACCGCGATTCTGGACGGACTTTTTCCGCATGCAGACGAATGGGATGTATCGGGAAGCACTGTCGACAGGCGAGAATTTCCTGGTTGAGCTCATGGGCATCTTTCAGGGCAAAAAACGGGCTTTTCCATTGATGCCAACACGTATCCCCTGAACCCGGGGAAGATCCTTCGCCGTACTGGATTCGAACAATCCAGTCGCCTTTGAGGCTTTGCTGCACGAGCTTTTCAACTCTGTTGAACAGCGCCAGTGAAGTCAGTCTGACAAAGTATTGATCCAGCTGCATGCGCTTGGCCTCGTGTGATGTCCGCAAAGCTTGCGGGGTTATCATGCTCAATGACAGAAGAAATACGCGGTTTTATTTCTTAAAATCTGTCGGGTTAATTCCGAGTAAACTACTCGGTCAAAGCAGATTAACGTGGTGGGTGAGTAATAGGAAGATTTCTCGGATTGGTAATTTCTATTGAACTATCGATCAACGTCTATATGTTAATTTGCTATCACTGGATGCATTTTATTACCCTGTTTTGAAATAAATCATCATGTGCATATCTCGACTTTATCAACGCTGTTATTCGAACAATAAACCGCTATTTCAAGCACGGGCGACAGAATAATATTCAACAAAGGCAAATCATGTCCGTCACAAAAAAAGATATCACTACCAGTTTGCATGATCTGATCACTGGCGATGAGGACGCGCGTGTCTGCAAGGACATTCCCGAAGCGGCCTGTCATGATCAGCCACGTAACTTTTTCGCTTACCTGGTTGCCAACTTGCTGGGCAAGATTGCCGACGAGATCGCCAGTGCCCGATTGATTCTGCCCTGGCTGCTGGCCAGTGTTGGCGCACCGGCAGCTTTCACCGGTTTCCTGGTGCCTATTCGTGAAGCAGGTGTATTGATACCCCAGCTGGTGGTTGCTGCGGTAATACGTGGTATGGCAATTCGCAAGACGGTCTGGTTACTGGGCGCGGCCTTATCCGGTGTCGCTCTGGCGTTAATGGCATTGGCCACGGGTAATCTCAACGGTGTCATGGCAGGCTGGGTGATTATTGGATTACTGATCATCTTTTCCCTGGCCAGGGGCCTGTGCTCGGTGTCAGCCAAGGACGTGCTGGGTAAAACGGTATCCAAGGGCAAGCGTGGAACGCTGATGGGCTGGAGTGCCGGAATATCCGGAGCAGTGATTCTGGCGATCGGTATTTATGTCGAATGGTTTTCCGGTCAAGGGCAAGTCGACATGCTGGTCTGGCTGCTGGGTCTGGGTGCCGTGTTGTGGTTTGTCGCTATCGGTTTTTTTGCTGCCATCAATGAGCAGCCGGGTTCGACCGAAGGCGGGGGTAATGCCCTGAGTGTTGCCCTGGAAAGTTTTGGCATGCTCAAAACCGATCGGCTGTTTCGCAACTTCGTGATCGGCCGGGCGCTGTTGCTCAGTGTTGCACTGGCACCGCCGTTTTACGTGTTACTCGCGCAGCAACACACTGCAGAAGGGCTGGTCGGTCTCGGGATGTTGATTGTCGCCAGCGGGATCGCCGGCAGCCTGAGTTCCCCGGTATGGGGTCGTCTCAGCGATTACTCCAGCCGCCTGGTCATGGTGCTGGCCGCTCTGGCAGCGGGTGTGCAGGGTATCATGCTGTATGTGCTGGTGGAGGCCGGGCCCGACTGGGTAAGCAGTCCCTGGCTTTATGCGGTGTTATTCCTGACCCTGAGCGTGTTCCATGGTGGGGTACGCCTGGGGCGCAAAGTCTACCTGGTGGATATGGCCACGGCCGATACCCGGGCTACCTATGTGGCCCTGAGCAACACCCTGATCGGGCTCACCATGCTGGCAGGCGGCGTCATTGGCGTGCTGGCTGACCTGCTGAGTGTCCAGGCGGTGATACTGGTATTGTCCCTGCTCAGCCTGCTGGCGGCCTGGTGGGCCTGGCGACTACCGGAAGTCAGCCAGGAATAAGATCCGTTCAGCGAGCCTCTCGCAGCCGCTGTTATTCCGGGTAGATACCCCGATAACAGCTATCCCCGACGTAAATACCTATATTATTCAATGTCTTATATAAACAAATCCATATAATAGGCAATAACTATCATTACGATATAAACAAACGATTTCATAAATAACTCGACTGCCCCGATACTTGTTCCCGAAGCAAGCAAACACCCCCGCTTCAGGAGGACAGGGCAATGAACAAGACAATGAGTTTCGCAGTCGTGCATTTCACGGTGGCCTTCACCGTCGGTTATCTGATGACCGGCAGTGTGCTGGTAGGCGGGGCTCTGGCGCTGGTCGAGCCGGCCATCAACACCATTGCCTATCACATCCATGAGCAGGTGTGGGCGCGGTTTAAAACAGCACCGCGTCATGTGCATCACGATGCAGTGACGCAGGCGTAACAAAAATTTTTTAACCCGAAAATTCATTCAAGCAACAGGAGAAATAACCATGTTAGAGAATCGTGAAGGACAGAACATCCCCCAGGTTACTTTTCGTACCCGTCGGGATCATGAGTGGGTTGATGTGACCAGTGACGAAGTGTTCAAGGGCAAGACCGTGGTGGTGTTCGCGCTGCCGGGTGCCTTTACCCCGACCTGTTCATCAACTCACGTGCCGCGTTACAACCAGTTGACTCCGGCACTCAAGCAAAACGGCGTTGATGAAGTCATCTGCGTGTCAGTCAACGATGCCTTCGTTATGAACGAATGGCAGAAGGAACAGAACGCGTACAACGTGACTTTCATGCCGGATGGTAACGGTGACTTCAGCCGTGGTATGGGCATGCTGGTTGAAAAGAGCGACCTGGGATTTGGTGATCGTTCATGGCGTTATTCCATGCTGGTCAAGGATGGCGTGATCGAGAAGATGTTTATCGAGCCGGATGTGCCGGGCGATCCCTTCGAGGTCTCCGATGCCGATACCATGCTGGAATATATTGCACCGAATGCTGAGAAGCCGCTGAACGTTACCGTGTTCAGTCGTGAAGGTTGCCCGTACTGTGTACGTGCCAAGGGCATGCTGCACGATGCTGGCATCGACTTCGAAGAGCTGGTACTGAACCGCGACTTCAGCGAAGGCACCATTCGTGCTGTATCCGGTGAATCAACCGTACCGCAGGTATTCATCAACGGTGAGCGCATCGGCGGTTCGGAAGACCTGGAAGCCTATCTGGCCGGTAAGCAGAAAGACGCCGCCTGATAGACGAGGCAAAACCAATCGGCGGGCCTTGATTGGCCCGTCATCAATTAAAAAGGACGGATTATGAACAAGCAGCATTATGATTTGATTGCTATCGGTGGCGGCAGCGGCGGCCTGGCTGTTGCCGAGAAAGCTGCCGGTTTCGGTAAAAAAGTGGCCGTTATAGAATCCAGGCGCATGGGCGGGACCTGCGTGAACAACGGTTGTGTACCCAAGAAAGTCATGTGGTATGCCGCCAACCTGGCTCATGCAGTCGATGATGCCGCCGGCTTCGGTATTCCGGCCGAGCGCGGCAAGACCGACTGGTCAAGACTTATCAATGGCCGTGATCAGTACATTAGCAACATCAACAAATACTGGAATGGCTATATAGACGAACTGGGTATCGATCATATTACCGGTGCCGCAAAGTTCGTCGATGAATATACCATCGACGTCGACGGTCAACATTACAGTGCCGAACACATCGTAATTGCAACCGGAGGCAAACCGATCGTACCGCCGGTACCGGGCGCCGGGCTGGGAATCACTTCTGACGGTTTCTTCGAGTTAAACGAACAACCCGGGAAAGTGGCCGTGATCGGTGGTGGTTATATCGGCGTGGAGTTGAGTGGCGTATTGCGCGCGCTGGGCTCCGATGTGACCATCGTCGCCATGGAAGATCGCCTGCTGGAATTGTTTGATCCGATGATCGGCGAGGTACTTGAGCAGGAGATGAACCAGCAGGGCATTCGTGTACAGACCGGTTTCCAGGTCTCTGCGTTATCCAACAGCGCCGAGGGAATTGTCATCGGCGGCAAGGATGGCCGTAGCCTGGAGGCATTCGACACCGTGATCTGGGCAGTGGGCCGGGCGCCAAACACCAGGGAGCTTAACCTGGAAGCGGCCGGGATTAATGTGGAAAGAAACGGTATTGTTCCGGTTGATATTTTTCAGAACACCAATGTACCGGGTATCTATGCGATTGGTGATATCACCGGCCGCACACCGCTGACCCCGGTGGCGATTGCCGCCGGACGTAAACTGGCCGAGCGCCTGTTTAACCACAAGCCGTTTTCACGGGTGGATTACGAGAATATCCCGAGCGTGGTATTTGCCCACCCGCCGATCGGTACCGTTGGCTTGACTGAACAACAGGCGCGTCAGCGGTACGGGAACAGTGTGACGGTATATAAAACCGGGTTCACGCCAATGCGTTACGCGCTGAACGATCACGGCAGTACCACGGCGATGAAGCTGGTGTGTGCCGGTGACGACGAACAGGTGGTTGGAATCCACATGATCGGTGACGGTGTGGATGAAATGCTGCAGGGCTTTGCCGTCGCGGTGAAGATGAAGGCGACCAAAGCCGACTTCGACAATACCATCGCTATTCATCCCACCAGTGCCGAGGAACTGGTCACACTCAAACAACCGGAATCCGCACACGAGGACGATGAACGGTCAAGGGATCGCACCCACGACGTGGATGCCGGTAACGAGTGGAAGGCCGTAAGCTGAAATAGCGGTCAGCTGGCCACAGGCAAATGTATCAGGCGGGTAGTTTTACTCGCCTGATACAGCTTTCTGGATCAGCGGGACAAGCGGTTCAGGAAGCGTGATATTTCCACCCAGCGCGAACGCATGCGCGTCCTCGGACATCTTGTTCCAGGTCTTGCGGATAATATCGATCCATTTGTCTTCCGAATACTCGGGATGCTT
>JASFNY010000027.1:0-12192 GCA_050116795.1 Thiohalophilus sp. | reverse complement strand
GAACGATCTAATAAGAAATGGCCTGATACCGGGTAAGGATGTGACGCTTTCTTATCATCGATCGCATTTGTCTTGTATGCAAAAAGTGCTCATTGGTGAAACTGATGCCTGTGGTACTGCAGCACCCGCGGTCCGGTTTTTTGAGAAACGCATGAAAGTTGAACTCAAGACTATCGCTAAAACAAGGGATATCCCACATACTCTTTTTGCAATCCACAGCAGAGTTCCGGAAGAAGAGAGAAAGAAAATCACTCAAAGAATAATTAACTGGGCCAATACCGATGAAGGACAGGAACTGCTTAAAAGAGGCAGTCTGAAACCGTTCGTAGAAATTCAGGATTCTGATTACGACATTGTTCGGGAAATTGCTAATAGCCAATAAAAATACAAATAAATGAAAAAGCAGCTCTCACGTTATTCGCTAAAATATCGTATTGCGATCATAATATTCGTGCTCGAACTGATTATGATGGCCGCGGTTCTTGGCGTCACTCTGTCACATTCCCTGAAAACCAGCCAGGAGCATTTGACAGAGAATGAAAACGTCCTTCTGGATATCCTTGGTGATCTAAGTCGTATTGCCCTCATTACATCTGAATATGACGAACTTCAGCCCTATATCGAACAAGTCACCTCTGTACCACATGTCGTTGATGTTTTCCTCGCTAATCACGAGAGCAGGATCGTTGTCAGCAGCACTATATCCAATATCGGTAAAAAACTTGTAAGAATGAATGGCGATAGCTCCACGATCTGGAAACAGAAAGACATCAAGAACGCCACAGGCAAGATTGGAACACTGGCAATCATTTTTTCTCACCAAGATCTGATAGAAGCTAATACCGCATCACTCAACCTGGGTATCCAGGTCGCTCTATCAGGCATGGTAATAATCGCACTGGTTGGCGTAATTATCGGCTATCTGCTTACCAGGAGACTGGAAAGTCTGGCAGTTTCTGCGCAAAGGATCGCCGAAGGTGATCTTGAAGTCAGAACCAACCTGAAAGGTAAAGATGAGGTCGCCATTGTTGGTCAGGCATTTGACCATATGGCTGAAAACATCAAAACCTATATAGATAATCTGATTGATAGTGAGGAAGAGTTACGCAAGGCACAGAACACGCTGGAAAAACGAGTTGAAGAACGAACCAGACAACTTGCAATTGCAACAGACGAGGCAATTCGAGCAAATAACAGTAAAAGTACCTTTCTAGCGAATATCAGCCACGAAATCCGCACTCCTCTTACTGCAATCATAGGCTTTTCTGACTCTCTGCATGATAATTCGCTGAGCAAAGAAGAGCGTAAAGAAGCAATAAATACCATAAATGAAAGCGGTAAACATCTTCTGAGAATAATCAATGACATCCTCGATTTATCCAAGGTTGAAGCGGAAAAGATTGAACTTGAAAATATCGAGGTTTCCCCTCATGAGATAGCATACGAACTCAAATCAATTATCCAGCACCAGGCAAATGAGAAAGGCCTGTATTTCAAACTCGAGTATAATTTCCCCCTTCCCAAAACCATATATACTGATCCTGTACGTATCAGGCAGATATTACTCAATCTATGCAGTAACGCCCTCAAATTCACAGAGATTGGCGGGGTTACTCTTAAAATCGCCTGTGATTGCACCAAAAATGAAATGATATTCAAGGTCATTGATACTGGAATTGGTTTGGATGAAACCCAACTAGATAGAATATTTAATGCATTCGAACAGGCCGACAGCAGTACCACTCGTCGCTATGGTGGCACCGGTCTAGGGTTGAGCCTGTCGCGGATGCTGGCAAGATTACTGGGTGGTGATATATCTGTTTCCAGTACGCCGGAAGTTGGCAGTTGTTTTACCCTGGCCATCACCACCGGGCCCATCGATAAATCGGAGCTCATCTACCACGCACCCGGGCAGACTCCCCTTGAATCTGATGACAAAGTTGTTCCGGACAGGTTTTTGAAAGGTCAGGTATTACTGGCAGAAGATAATCGTGAAAACCAGAAACTTATCACGATGTATTTACGTCGTGCCGGTCTTGATGTGGAAGTTGCATCAAATGGCCAGGAAGCCGTCAACCTCGCCAACGAGAAGAAATATGATCTCATTATTATGGATATACACATGCCAATAATGAGCGGCATCGAAGCCGTAAAAATTTTGCGTTCAAGAGGTTATACAGGTCCGATATCCGCATTGACCGCCAATGCAATGCAAGAAGGCGTCAAAAAATGTCTTGACGCCGGATGCAATACATTTTTGGCAAAACCGATTGATATGAGTGCTTTCTATACAATGTTGAACAAATATCTTGCGTCACGTGATGAAGCAAAAGACAAAATTAGCGAAGAAAATATTTCCCCAATTATTTCTACGCTGGCAAATGAAGGCGACGGTGCGTTCATCGAGCTTATAGAAGAATTTGTTGATACTCTCCCCGAAACTTTGAATAACATCCGTCAGCTATTCAAAAACGAGGAATGGGAGAAATTCAAAGACGAAGTGCATACACTGAAAGGCACCGGTGGAAACTTCGGTTTTGAGCAAATCACGACGATTTGTCGCCTGATAGAAACTGAATTACACGATAATAATACTCAAGCTATAACCGGTCACCTGGACGATCTTGATGCTATATATAATCGTATTCAGTCAGGACTTCAAACTGCATAATAACACTAGGTGCGCCTGATTTCAGGTGATTTTCAGGCCGACTTTGACAATATCCCCATCTTCCACTTCCAGCACTACCAGCTCCAACTTATCCAATCGCACGCGATCTCCTATAACCGGCTTATTGTGAACTTGCCTGGCCAGATATTCACCAACACTCATGGTGTCGCAGCGATCCGGTACCGACACACCATAGGCGATAGATAAATCACACAACCTTGCTGACGGATCGAGAATAAAATCACCAAAGAACTGGTGGTCTGAGGCGTATTCGAGAGTAGTAAATAGTCGATTGATCTGATCGACTTCATTGCTGGACGCAAGGATATGCAAATAATCTCCCTGTTCAAAGCGTGAAATCTCTTGCGCATTGTAGGATATGCCGCCACGAATTACGGATGTCAGCCGTGCTGTTCCCGGCAAGATAAAATATTCCGGTGAACGGTTACGTAACGGACTGTTTTCTCCCAGGTGATACACCAGAATCTCGCATTCCGGATGTCCGGGAATCAGCGTATCAATCTGCATGACCGGCTCGGGGCCGGGTGGGATATCAAGACGCAACCAGCGTGCCACTGGGGCGACGGTCCATCCCTGTAATAACAGAGATACCAGGACCACAAAAAACGCCACATTGAAATAGAGTTCTGACTGTTCAAGCCCCGCAAGTAACGGAAACAGAGCAAGAATAATGGGTACCGCGCCACGCAAGCCGACCCAGGCAATATACAGCAATTCCCGCCAGGCAAAACTGAACGGTAGCAGGCAGATCAGTACGGCTAGTGGACGGGCCACAAATATCAAAACCAGAGCAACCAGCAGCGCCGGCCAGGCCACGGGATACAAGGCAGATGGTGTCACCAGCAGACCAAGAATCAGGAACATGCCTATCTGGCTTAACCAGGCCAGACCGTCATGTACCCGCAGGATGTTCTGTCCTGCATGAAGTTTTCGATTACCGAGTACTACGCCGAGCAAATAAATAGCCAGAAATCCGCTCCCCCCCAGACTGTTGGCGAGTGCGAATACCAGCAGGCCGCCACTGGTGACCAGCAAAGGATAGAGACCATTGGCAAGACTCAGATGGTTGATCATATAAACCAGTAGGCGTGCGCCCAGTACCCCAGCTATTCCACCAATACCCATCTGTACAACGAACAGGACCAAAGTATCCCAGCCAAAAATACTGTCGTTGAGCAGCATTTGTATCAACATGATTGTGAGAAAGACAGCCATGGGGTCATTACTGCCGGACTCGATTTCAAGCGTCGAACCTACCCGTCGTTCGATGCTCATACCCCGGGCGTGTAAAAGCGAAAAAACAGCGGCTGCATCAGTTGAACCAACAATGGCGCCGAGTAACAAGCCCTGTATCCAGTGAAGTTCAAAAATCCAGGCGGCAAATAAACCAACCAGGCCGCTTGTTATCAGTACACCGAAGGTGGCGAGAGATAATGCCGGGCGCAGACCAACCCGGAAACTTTCCACCTTGGTATGCAGCCCACCATTGAGAAGGATAATCGCCAGGGCAACCGAGCCAATCAGATAGGCGGAATCTACATCGTCATATACCAGATGACCTGGGCCTTCCTCGCCGGCAAGCATTCCAATGATAAGAAAGATCAGTAATAAAGGCGCACCGACCCGGGCCGAAATTGAACTGACTACAATGCTGCCAAACAGAAGCAATGCAGCAATCAACAGAAGGTTATTGAGCAAATCCATGATTTATATCGCGACCCGGCATTGGAAATCAGTAGCCCACTAAAGGGCTTCTTGAACACTGAGATAGTATCAGTAATATAGCCTGACAAAAACCTGTGTGCGACAGGAGCAGAGAGGGAGTTGAGTATTTGGATACAGCTGTTGAGGCCGAATCCATTTCGTCCGCAAGGAATCAGCGATGTTGCTTTTGCAATATCTTGATTTGAAATAGCGTGGTTCTCTCCTCTTCTTCGAGAGAAGATTCGATATATCGAATAGTATTTCGGTAACGCGGTATAACATTGTATTTGAGAGCGTTCACCCGTTTCTGGGTTTTTCGCTGCTCAACCAGCAAGCGCCGCAGAGCGGTTTCGGCCTGGCCCAATTTGGCCAGTACCAGTGCCAGCTCAGTCATGAGCTGACGGGTTTTATCAAAACTGGCGTCTGTACCGAGCAAACTTAGAGGTTGAAACGGGAGTTTTTTTGTCTTGACAGACAAATACTGGACACCCAGGCTGCTCATTGGAAGAATTCGAAGCTCGATTGCTGGTTGTATCCCCAGAGTTGCCTGACGGAATTGTTGCCGCCCCATTCTCAAATGAGTAATAGTTAATGAGCGGTAGGCTTTTTCGAGCAACTGCCTGCTCTTTTTACGCAGCTCCCGGTAACTGTTCAGCCTTTTATAAACAAGCCTGGTAAGTAATTCACGCTTGCGCTCGAGAAGGTTATATCCACTGTCAAGAAATTCCGCCTGCCGCCGCAGGCTCAGCAGGTTGTTTTTTGTCGGAGCTATTTTGAACCGGTTTGCCTGCACTATTCCGTATCCATAGTGGTCGATTCCTGATGTTCTGTTTTGCTCCAATGATGATATTTTACAAGATCATCATCACTCACACGGGTTAGTTGTTCTTTTGGCAATAAGGATAACAACTCCCATGCAAGATCCAGTGTTTCTATAATGGAGCGGCTTTCATCTTCTTTCTGGGAGATAAACTGCTTCTCAAACTGATCTGCAAAATACAGAAACTCGCGATCCAGTTCGCTGAGCTCCTCCGGGCCAATAATCGAAGCGAGATTTCGCACCTCCTGCGCCCTGGCATAAGCAGCATATAACTGGTTTGCCACTCTTGGATGATCTTCCCGGGTATCGTTTTTCCCTATGCCGTCCTTCATTAGCCGGGAAAGAGATGGTGATATATTGACAGGTGGATAGACACCCTGACTGTGCAATTCACGACTCAGCACGATTTGACCTTCAGTAATATATCCGGTCAGATCCGGTATTGGATGCGTTATATCATCAGACGGCATACTAACAACCGGTATCATTGTTATAGAACCACGTCGGTTTCTGATTCGACCAGCACGTTCGTATAACTCGGCGAGATCGGAATACAGATAACCTGGATAACCCTTGCGCGCAGGGACATCTCCTTTTGCTGTGGCTACTTCACGGAGCGCTTCAGCGTAATGAATCATGTCAGTCATAACCACAAGCACATGCATATCCATTTCGTAGGCAAGATATTCTGCAGCTGTCAGTGCGGTACGGGGCAAAATGAGTCGCTCAATAGACGGATCATCGGCACGATTGATGAACATAACAACTCGCCCAAGAACACCGCTCTGTTCAAATTGTTCATGGAAATATCTGGCATCAGCATACGAGACACCCATTGCCGCGAAGACGATGGCAAAATGCGTTTCCTCGCCAGGCAATTGAGCCTGTCGTACTATCTGGGCAGCCAGGCGATTATGAGGTAAACCGGAACCTGAGAAGATTGGTAGTTTCTGACCTCTAACCAGTGAATTCAGCCCGTCTATGGATGATATTCCGGTTTGAATAAATTCACGAGGGTAAGCCCTTGCAGATGGATTTGTCGGCTCGCCATTGATATTCCAGCGCTGAGGAGAAATAAGGTGAGGCCGTCCATCCCGCGGTTCCCCGATACCATTAAAAACACGTCCCAGAATGTCGGGTGTCAGCGGCAACTCGAACGGCTTGTCCAGAAAACGCACCCAGGTATCCTCAAGATTGAGGTTATCCGTTCCCTCGAATATCTGTATTAGCACCACATCTTCTGAACTGCGTATCACCTGCCCATTTCGCAATGGGCCATCATGTGCCCTGATCTGTACCCGATCGCCAAACGCAACATCGCTGACGCCGCGCATGAATAACAGACCTCCTCGTGCAGCTGTTGCATAGCGATATTCTTGTGATCGATGCTGTTTAGCCATACTTTTCAACTTCAGAATATTCGTCGCCTATCTCGGAGAATGCTTTTTCAATTGTTTCGCTGTATTTCCATATCGATTCAATCTCATCACTACCATATCTTGATTTGAGACGTTTCATTTCCGACAAAACTTCCATACCCAACAGCTGCTGAACCGGAACTCCTTTAGCAATAAGAGCCTCCCCTTTGCGCTTTATTTCTACAACCAGGTGCAACAGGGCAAACTGCTTTTCAGGTGATGCATAGCTATCCTTGTCGTCCAGGGCACTTTGTTGCAGTACCGCCTCTTTCATCAGGCTCGCTATTTCCAGAGACCAGCGTTGCGTTGAAGAGAGTGCTTCCGGACCAACCAGGTTAACGATCCTGGCAAGTTCATCTGCCGTTGCCAGTAAAGATACAGCCTCAGCCCTGTCACCAAACCATCTCTTATCAACGTGTTCTTCCCACCACTGGGCAGCAATCGAAACATATTCCGAGAAACTCTCTGTCCATGATACGGCGGGATAATGTCGCGCATCGGCCAGTTCTTTCGACAATGCCCAGAATGTCTGGACAATTTCCTTGGTATGGCTGGTTACCGGCTCCGAGAAATCGCCACCCGGTGGAGATACCGCGCCGATTAATGACACTGATCCGGTTGTGCCGCCAAGGTTGACCACCCTGCCTGCGCGCTCATAAAACGATGCGAGACGGGAGGCAAGATAGGCGGGATATCCTTCCTCGACAGGCATCTGTCCGAGCCGACCTGCAACTTCACGCAACGCTTCAGCCCAACGGCTGGTTGAGTCAGCTACCATGACTACGTCATATCCTTGATCGCGATAATATTCCGCAATACTAACCCCAATGTAGATAGACGCTTCACGAGCAACAACCGGCATGTTTGAAGTGTTGGCGATCAATAATGTACGCTCCATCAAAGATCGGCCGGTATGGGGATCATCAAGTTGAGGAAATGAATCGAGAATATCGACCAGTTCATTACCGCGTTCACCACAGCCTACATAAATAACAATATCGGCATTTGACCAGCGGGCAATCTGCTGTTGCACGACAGTTTTGCCGGCACCAAACGGTCCCGGCACGGCAGCTTTACCACCCTTTAACACGGGGAAGAGCGTATCGAGAATTCGTTGCCCGGTGAATAAGGGTAAAACGGCATTGTCACGGCTTTGGTAAGGTCTTGGCTGACGGACAGGCCAGCGATGAAAGAGTTGTATTTCGTGTTCTTTGTCGTTGCTGCCGCGAATTTTAGCTATCGTGTCTTCGACGGAATATTCGCCAGCATCGGCACACCATACAAGTTCGCCCTCCACACCGGGAGGCAAGATGATGCGATGCTCGATTGTTTCTGTCTCCTGTACCGTACCGAGTATCTGTCCAGACCGTACAGAGACGCCATTTGCCAGATTACTGTCCGGATTGAAATCCCAGAGACGTTCTCTATCGAGAGCAGGAATATTCAGACCACGTGATATGTAATCTCCACTCTGATCATATAATTTGTCCAGGGGACGCTGAACACCATCGAAAATTTTACCTAATAATCCGGGCCCCAGTTCTACTGATAACGGATGACCTAACGAATCTATAGACTCGCCGGGTGACAGTGACTCGGTCGACTCATAGACCTGAATGATCGCCTCATCATCTTCGCGCCCGATGACTTCACCCATCAACTGCATTTTTCCAACCAGGACCTGCTCGCCATTCATGGCTCCAGGTAGTAACGCCCTCAGTATAGGCCCGTTAATTTCATTAACTTTACCCATGCAACATTTCACCGGTCGTCATTGTCTTGCTGAATAGCTGTTCCATAGCGCCTTCTTCAAGCTCGTTATGCAACATCGATATTCGGCCTTCAAATGTATTATTCACGCGCACACGATCTTCACGGTCATGGACCTGGGCGCCTCCCGTACAGTCGATGACGGTATCTGATAATTCGACCTGTTTACCCGGCAACCATTCTTCCAATAGTTTCTTGTGAGATGCCAGATACTTCCGATCTTTTTGATTAACGACTACAACCAATTCATCTGACGGGATAGCTGTAGCAGCATCCTTAATCAGGTATTTCAGGACCGGGAGGTATTCGTCTGTCTGATCAGACAGGTTTCTGAGTTTTTGCAGTAACTCATCCAGAACGCGGCTTATCATCTGCCAACGAAAATGGTCAAGCTTCGCCTGCAATTGTAATTCTGTTGACTGGACATGCTGCAAGTAGAGTCGCTCAGCTTTTTCTCTTGCTGCAAGTAATTCACGTTCTTCCCTTATATGGAGTTTTTCACGCAATTCACGATGTATATCTTCCTTTTGCTCTTTTGCGCGCTGAAGATACTCCTCTGCAATCCGGTTTGCTCTGTCCAGAAGTGCCTGTTCAAGGTTATTTGTCTGATTATCGGAATCTGACATCAATCCTCCAGTGCTTCCTGGCCCAGAACGGAATGTAATAAATCATCAATATCAGAATGATAATGTTGCGGAGATTGTAATGGTGGTATTTCTGTAATCAATATTTGTCCACCTTCTACTCTGAGTTTCTGCAACAGGGGGCTTGGCCGATCGCATAAAGTCGGTTCTACAAGCACAAGAGCCCTGCTCTTTTCTTTTAGCAAATCATTAAGCACGCTATTAAGTATTTCACTATCTGCATCCGGGTAGGTCTCAAACCCTAAAAGGGCGAAACCATCCATCAGGGCAGCGCTCCCCAGTGCCAGCATTCGAACCTTACGTTCCATATTCTGACTAGATTTTACCTAACATCAATATGGTCACAACCAGGCCGTAAATCGCAATCCCTTCGGCAAGACCAAGGTAAATCAGGGTGCGTCCAAACATCTCCGGTTTCTCCGCAATGACAGCCAGTGAGGAGGCGCCAACCGGACCAACAGCAATCCCCGCGCCTATAGTCGCTACCGCAGTCGGTATTCCTATACCGATAAGAGCAAGCCCTTTTCCAATCGACACATCCGATGCCACAGTTCTGACGGCTTCTGCTGCCATGACTTCATTAGCTGCAGTGAACAGTAACAAGACTTCTGCAGCAACAAAAAGCAGCAAATTGCCACCTACGATTTTACGCAGCTTTGACTGGCTATTGCCGGCTCTTGGTTGAGGGCGCATCTCATAATAAGCCCCCAACACAATGACACCGATAAAACTGACACTGACCAGACCCACAACCCAATAGAGCATCTCAAATCCTCCCCGAAATTACCTGAAAAGAAACATTCTAAACTGCATCACCTGTGGTTAATGGTTTGAAGGCTATACCATCCCCACGATAGAACCGGGAGAAACCCTCATAATACTCCAGACGCAAGACCTGAATAGCAACAATTGCTCCTTCCAGAACCAGAACGAACAGATTACCCAGAACAACCGTTATCCATTCGCCAGTTTTATCAAACATACTGGCCACAGCGAATACAGCCACGATCAAAGCGACATGATTCAGGCTAAATGCTGCCACTCTGAGAAAAGATAGCGTATTACTGAAATAACCCATGATAGCTTCAAAAGTTTCTATAAATACAACAAGTGTACGTTCACCTCGTGGTGACTCGATAGAACGCCAGCTGTGCACCATGATTAAAATCAATGAAACCAGGAACAGCACGAACAAGGCCAGACTGAAGTCACCGCTCTGGTACCAACGCCAGATTAAGGCAATTAGCGAGAGATATAACAGCAATCCAGCCAGACCTCTCCCGCTCAAAATTGCCTTTTCTGTATCACCTTCTATCCAGTAATTATGTATGCTCAATAAAACCATCAAAACGATAAACCCGATACCCCAGCCCAGCGCTACCGTCAACATACGAATTGGGTCACTCAATGGGGATATCCACAGGGGATGAATTACCTCTTCAAATCCAAACAGGCTTCCATAGACAAATCCGAACAAAATCGATGATATACCTATAGAAACGAGAAAAATCCAGTAATCCGGTAATTTACGCTGCAACAGGATACCTGCCATCATAATTACAGCACCCTGACCAATATCACCGAACATCATGCCGAACATCAATATGTAACTAATCGAAAACAGCCAGGTCGGATCAAACTCACCGTATCGTGGAACACCATAGTTTCTGACCAGGCCTGCAAAAGGACGAAGCAATCCTGAATAATCACTGTATGACGGTACCTTATAACGCTCTTCAACTTCAGGCCGACGGATTTGCAATACAAATTTTGTACCAAGATTATGCGTCAATATATGCCTGAATTTATCAATTTGCTTTCTGGGAACCCAACCTTCTATAGCAGTTAAAGCGCCTTCACGTTCGAGTTGTGTCGATAAATCAGCATAGGCTGCTGCAATATTCAGATAATCTCTCGCTTTCTGTAGAAATTCTTCATTATCGTTGGCGTATTGGATTACCAGCTCATCAAGTTTTTCCTGCTGTATATTCAAATCTGACAGGCGTGATGTAATTTGCGACTCCAATCTCTCGGGATAATCATGAAATTCATCTGGTAATTGTGTAACACGAAACGAGGCGGCATTAAGTACTTTCTCCACATTGCCGGCCTGCTCTTTATCTCCTGCAATGACAATATGCGCCAGGTTTTCCTGACGTTCAAATAAAGTCAATGTGTATTGATTAAGACTCAATGCATCACGCAACTTGGTCACTTCGGACAAAGGCGCGGTACCCAGCCTTATATCAAGAAAAGAATGTGGGCGATGCAATCTATCAAGGTTAATATTCAGTTTTTTGTAGCGCTGTAGAGTGGAATATAGTTGTAATATATGGCGTTTCTCATCTGCAATTTTTCTTTGTTTTTCTTCGAGACTGGAACACCGCTGCCACAAATCCCCCAGTTTTTTATCGGTTTCAAACAGCGTATCGCGTGACACCATGTTGTTGGCGGCGGTTTCTTCGGCATGCAAAGGATGCCCGAGAAAATGCGTCACCTTGTCGTAACGCTTCCTGGCTCTCATATATAAATCGCGAAATTCTGAATCGGGTGAAATTCGAAGCCGGCTATTCTTTATTGATGGGGTAATTGGATTGAACCAGCCAAAGCGCGCAAGTTTTAAGGAAATATCCGGAACCTCATCCTGCAACAGATAGACAGTTACATGGCGCATTCTCTCTGGACGTAGCGTAATCATACCGCTTTGACTTCTGTTAATATTTCGTCCTCAGCAACATTTTTTTCAGGCTGTATTTTCAATCCGGCCGCAGAGATGATAGTTTCCGCATCTATCCCGAGTTGCTTACCTTTGAATACAATTGATATTTTTTTTAATTGTTGCTGCCGCAAAAACAGGTAGCATACAAGCCTTGCTATTCCATCAGATGTCTGTGAAAAATATTTGGAATAATAGTTATACAATAACTGATCGGCCTGGTTTTCTATCTCGTCGACGCTGCTTGTATTTTCAACAGCCTGTTTCCAGACGAGTGGCACGTGCTGCACTACTTCAGATAAATTGTCATGCCGCAACATTTCCATCAAAACCAGTTTATCCAGCCACACACCTCCGGGCACCAGCAAATAATAGGCATGAGATGACTCCATGCCGAAGTTGATTCGATATCGAAACAACCATATAAG
>JASFNY010000026.1:0-12351 GCA_050116795.1 Thiohalophilus sp. | reverse complement strand
CCATATTTGTTGGTAACCTGGCCTTCAAGGCGACACCCAACGCGTTACGTAAACTGTTTGAAGACTATGGTGATGTCCATGCAGTCCGGCTTATGACCGATCGCGCAACCCGCCGTCCACGTGGCTTTGGATTTGTGGAAATGACACGCAAGGATGCCAAAAAAGCCATTCGGGCACTGGATGGTACGGAATTTTACGGACGGGAACTGAAGGTCAATATTGCCAACGAGCGTAAAAACGGCGATTGACCGTTTTGTCTGAAATATAAAAAGGGAACCGATCGGTTCCCTTTTTTGTTTTATCCGTCCGCTTATGATCTAAAAAACGATTGAATACTTCAGTCGATACTGACCCTAGCCCCGAACCTGGAGCAATTCAACCTCAAAGATCAATGCACTGTCAGGCGGAATCACGTCCCCGGCACCATTACTGCCATAAGCCAGTTCCGGTGGAATGATCAGCTTACGGATACCCCCGGTTTTCATTCCGACCAGGCCTTCTTCCCATCCCTTGACCACTACACCGGCACCCAGCGGAATGGTGAATGGCTCGCGCGAGTATGAAGTATCGAATTCAATACCCTTGTTGTCTTCCGCATCATCATCATATAACCAACCCCGGTAGTGAACGACGATAAGCTTGCCCTTGGCGGCCTCATCTCCTTCGCCAACTTTCTGATCAATAATCTGTAGTTCCTGTGGTAAAGCCATTACATCACTCCTGATTGAATCGCCCTCAGCGGCGATGCTGTCGTCGTTTCAACTGGTAGGCCGTTATGGTGTCAACTAATTCACTATAGGGCAAGCTGTCGATACCACCATAACGATCTGCCGCCTGATTAAGCAATTCATCAATGTCCATGTGTTCGCCGGGCGCATTACCCAGCAACTCCTGTAACCCACTCAAACTGCCGAACTGGATCTTCTGGATGACACTGTGCGGCATGCTGGCCAGGTCGTCCTCGACGCCAAAGGCCGGCAGACTGACCTGTTTGAGCCACTCGAAAACGGCCTCGCATCGGGAGCAGGCCGCCTCGTCGCTACAGGCCACTTCCGTTCCGCCACGACGAACAACCTGCTCACCGAAATGGCAGGCATACTGCTCGGTGACCAGCGGACTGCTAAAGGCGCATCGATTGACCGACAATATCAAAACCTCCCCGGGACTCGCCTGGAAACCCTGTCAATAACGCGGTTGTCACAAACTTCAGTCATGGAGTAATCCTAGCCATTAACCGGCAGTTTGTTAATGGTTCGACGATGCTGGTGGACCGGCGCGTCAGCCGTTACTATCCCGGCATGATGATACTGAACTGCCTGCTCCTGCTGCTGACTGCCAATGGCGCCCCGCTGCTGGCGCGGTTGCTGCCGGGATTGCGCCACTGGAACCGTCCGTTGGACGGCGGCTATCGACTGATCGATGGCGAACGCCTGTTCGGTCAGCATAAAACCTGGCGGGGATTATTTGCCGCGATCCTGCTGACCGCGCCGGTTGCCTGGTTCCTGAATCTTCCGCTATGGCTGGGAATATTGTTTGCTCTGTTCAGTATGCTTGGTGATCTGCTGGGCAGTTTTGTCAAGCGACGCTGGCACATTGCGCCGGGTGCCAGGGCCATTGGCCTGGATCAACTTCCCGAAGCGCTATTGCCATTACTGTTACTGAGACAACCTCTGGGACTGGGCTGGCATTCGATCCTGATTACCACCGTTCTGTTCATGATTGTCGTTCTGTTGTTGTCACGCATTCTGTATTACCTGCGTATCCGCAAGAACCCGTGGTAATCAAACAGGGATGACTTGGCAATGGTCCGTTGACTATAATCATGCGCCTTTAGCGGAATACAGATTTAGCAGTGACTGACGTGCAAACCGATATCTTCGACGTGGACCTGGCTCAATTTGATGAGAAAGTTATTGAGGCTTCCCATGCACGACCCATGCTGGTTGATTTATGGGCCGAATGGTGCCCACCCTGTATCAGCATCGCACCGATACTGAAACAGGTTATCGTTGAATACGCCGGGCGCGTCCAACTGGCCAAGGTTGAGGTCGACGAGGGAGACAACATGAAACTGGCCGGGCATTACCGGGTAAGGGGATTTCCCACTATCATTCTGTTTCGCCACGGCGAGGAACAGGGCCGTTTCAGCGGCGCACAGACTGCCAGGTTCATTCGGGAGTTTATCGAAAAGCATGCCGATTTCGGGAACAAGCCCTGATTCGGCGAGCTATTTTTTGGACTTTTTCTTTTTCGCGGCTTTCTTTTTGGCTTTTTTCTTTTTCTTCTTTTTGCCTGTATAAAATACGCCCGGAATCCAGGTCTTGTATAACTGGGCGGTCTCATCCATTTCGCCACGGGCCTCATCGACGAACTTGAACTGGTTGATCCCGATGCGAATCACATCTCCATGACGCAATTTGTGCAGGCTAATGGGCTGATCGTTGACATATGTCCGGTTCGTCGATTCCAGATCCTGAATGACAAATTCAATGTTGCCGCTGTCATCCGGTGATGCCATTACCTCGATGACCGCATGTTCCTTGCTGACCAGTTCATCATCCAGACTGATATCATTATCGATATGCCGGCCGATAGTGATTCTCTGCTTGTTGATCGGCAGTTTTATTCCCGCACTGTCATCAGTCTGCTGCAACAGAAGTGCCATCGTTCTCTCCGTCAATTCATCAGGGCGACAAAATTAGGCAGCCAGGCAATCAGTAACAATATAGCGGCAATCAGTACGGTTCTCCTGACCCTGCTGTAACGGGCCTGCTCCTCACCTTCACTCTGACTACGCAGCAGCGTGGTCATCATAAAATCCAGCATCAGTAACATGAAAAACAGGGGCGCCAGGACCGGTGCCAGCAAAGTCGGCACGACTCCCCAACCATGATAGACCGGCGTGGCACCCGGATCGGGCTGAAGAATCACGGTCAAGGCCGCAAAAACAATCAATGCGATACGCAAAGGTTTGAGATCCAACAACAACTGCTTCATCAGTCTATTCCCTGAATTCATTTGCCTTTGCCCGGTAGTTTCTGTTGTCAAGGGCAGGCAGGTTTTTCATTATTATATCGACACTATTACCGCTTCTACCCGTCCAGCTGACAGGCAGAACAGAATTTGCCAACCTGTTAGTGAAATGTGCTTTTACCGGCAGCCGGATCAAAAGCAACCCGCACCTGGTTCTGATGCTCGCGGTCAAATATCAGGTCAATACTGAAACTGTCGTCTTTCATATCGGCACGAATCTGCTTCAATTCAGGCAAACGGACCGCCAGGTAGGAGCAGGTAGCGGCAATTCGCGGCTCATTTTCGCTTTGAATCGACTCCAGTAACGCATTGGCAACGAACTTGGCCCGCTGAATCTGATCCGGCTGACTGATACTCTCCCCACCCAACTGGATTCCCAGATCCATCTCGCTGTCCATCTTGTCCAGGTACTGCTGCTGCAGATCTGTCAGCGGCTTGTTCCGGTCAAACTCAACTGTCTCCTGGCCATTGACCAGGACCGCAACCTTCTCACTCATTCTCAACTCTCCGGTAACTGCGGGTGGCTATTTTAGAGCCGCAACGGCCGGAATCCAATTGCCGATGGTATCCATAGATAATACAGGGGAATGGTCGGTAGAGGAACACCGGGCCCGGAACCGATGGGCTCACCCGTCTGCCTTTGACATGCCGTTCTTGCCGATAAAATCTTCGATTAGGTTGACGGGAACGGCACCGGGCGTCTGAGCCTTAATCTGGCCGTCTGGATCATAAATAAGGAAAGTTGGCGTCCCTCTGAAGCCAGTACCTGTCAATTGCCTGAACCAGTCGGCCACGGCGTCGACATTACCGATCAGGTTGGGAAAATTGACATTATGCCGTTTGATAAAGTCTCTGGCGTCCTGTTTGCCGGCCCAACCGTCAATCGAGATTCCAACCACACGGGCATCACGATCAGAGTGGATAAATTGAAAATCGACATAGTTGTGGATTTCATGGTTACAAACATGGCAATCGGAAGCCCAGATCATCACGACTGTCCATTTGCCATTACCGGTGTAGGATTGCAGTGTCCGCGGCTCACCGGTCGAAATATCCTTGAAGACTGATTGCTCCGCAGCCAGAGCGGGAGTGACCAGCGAACACAACAGTATTATGCGCAGCAAATTGAGACTGTATGACAACATGGTTTTCATCCTGATTGAAAATATCTGGGCGGACTCTACATATGACACAACAATATACCACGGGTTCCCGCCAGGGAAGGTATCCTGCTTTCCCCCTGTCGGGACGCGGGATTCAGATTTTCTCATGCTCCCCTGAGCGTGCTACCGCAGACCACGGGCTTTGGCTTGTATCGCCATACAAAGGCAGGCAATATCTGCCTATCTAAAGCCTGCTGATGCCTCAATAGAACCATGACTGCGATTAAACTCACCACATCGAGCGAAGCCGAAGAGGCCTTTTATGCCGCTTTCAGTCGCGGTGATCTGCAGGCAATGCAGGAACTCTGGCTGCCAAGTGAAACGACAAGCTGTATTCACCCAATGGGCGACCGCTTGCTTGGCACCACTGCCATTCTGAAAAGCTGGGAGACGATCCTCAGAAACACGGGGGACATCATCGTGGAAACATCGGATCGGGTAATCCATGGCGATGAACAAATTGCCATCCATACCCTGGTTGAAAATATCCATTCCATGGATAAGCCGGAACAAATATTCCGGTTTGTCGTTACCAACATCTATCAAAGCACCGCTGGGGTCTGGAAAATGATCCTGCATCATGCTTCACCCATGCCGCATGATACTTCACAAAAAGAGTCCTCTCCGACAGTTGTCCATTAATCCCGTCAGCGCGCCTGTTCTATCTTCAATACCCGCACTTCCCCTGGCCGCACAAGCCATTTGATTTCCAGATCATACAGGCGAATACCGAAGATCCTTTCAGAGTCTTCCTGGCCATCCTGATAGGCGGGACGCGGATCCTGTTGCAGGACCTGCACAATCAGGTCTTCAAGATTCGGATATATCGCAGTCAATTGTGGCAGTTGTTGCTGCACCGCCGACTCGAATTGAACTGGCAGGCGGGATGATGGTGCATCTGGTGCATAACCGGCCCGGACATTCTCCACACTATCGGCATAAGGTAGATAAGGTTTGATGTCCAGAACCGGTGTGCCATCAACGAGATCCAGCTCACTGACTGCCAGGCTGATCTTCCCGGCCGATATGGTTATATCATCGAGTTTTAGTAACGACAGCCCGATAGGATTGGCGCGTTCAGGTGAACGGCTGGCAAATACTCCGACACGCCGGTTACCTCCCAGACGGGGCGGCCGTACTGTCGGTTTCCATTGTTCGCGTTTCGCCATATGGAAAACAAATAGTACCCAGATATGCGAAAACTCATCCAGGCCCCGTACTGCTTCCTCACGGGCATAAGGCGGAAGCAATTCTATGTATCCGCTTGCCGCCGGCACCAGGTGAGGTTGACGCGGAACACCGAACTTGTCGGTAAAACAGGAATGAACAATCCCGATAGATTCAAACGAATATTCCACTGTCACATCTTTTTCAGTGCATAATCAAAAAAGCGTTGTGCGTTGGTCAACCGAATCTTCTCTTCAACTTCAGGCGGCAACTGGGCCAGCCAGCGACGATGATAGGCATGATATTCAGCATAGTGCTTCCAGCCTTCATCGGCTTCGTACCAGCGATAAACCTGGTGACCGCCGGCAACCGGGTCAATGCCGGTCATAATCCTGTCCTGATAGCGGATAAACCAGTCGCGCCATTCACCCGGCATGGTACCGTCATCATTTAGGAAACCGCCATAGTGCGAGGGATCGCGGGCAGACATTTCAGGCCAGACATTGGGACAGGATTCCATCACCTGCGTCAGACCCTCGGGTTTGAGAATACTGCCGGCGTGTGCCCACTGGAAAATAATCTCCGGATGTTTCTCACAAACACTGAGCATGTAACGGTAACTGGATGCATCGGTATGAATCAGCACGGGTACATTGTATTCCTTGGCCAGGGCAAATAATCCGAGCACCACGGGATTATCGCGCCGCGGGCCGACTCCCGACACCAGGTGTACTTCACCGATACCGTAAAACTTCCCGCTTTGCAGTGCTTCCCGAGTTTTGTCGACCACTTTCATGTCGTAGAACCAGTTCAGCCGATTACCTGCATGGTAGTAAGGCGAATAGAACGGTACGATCCAGCCTTTGCCGGCATCAGACAGTTTCAGGGCATAATCGGACGGTACGCTGGATACCGCAGCCAGGACAACATTTTGTTTGCGAAGGTCTTCTATCGCCTGTTCAGGCGTGTAATATTCATCTTGATCCCAGTTATAGTGCAGATGAATATCTGCAAAGGGAGTCTTCTCCGGTTGCGTGACCGATTGACAACCAGCCAGGCCGATCATTCCAGCCACTAATATCAATACTGTTCGACGCCACATACTCCTGCCCTCATGCAATACGGTTTGTACGAAGCCTGTGCGGTAAGCCCAGATAGGCTTCACTACCCATTTCCGAAATCCGGCTGACAGCACGTTCAAAACCAAATGAGACACGCTTGCCTGTATAAAGTTCACCTGGCGGTGCCTCGCCTGTAGCCACGAGCTTGACATTATGATCATACAGCGCATCTATCAAGTGGACGAAACGTTTGGCAACATCATCATGCGCTTCATTCATGCGAAAAATATTACTTATATATACCGTGTGATACTGCTGGGCGATCTGGATATAGTCGTCAGCGGAACGTGGCGTATTGCACAATTCGTTAAAATCAAACCAGATAACATCGTCCGCCATTGCGCGATAATGTATTTTTCGATTGTTAATTCTGATGTGCCTGTCATGTTTCAGAGTATCAGGCGCTACTTGACAGATGCTTTCTGTAATCAGTTTTTCAGCCGGCTCACCTTCAGCCACATGGTAACTCCGGCTCGCTTCCAGTAAACGAAAACGATAATCTATACCTGCTTCCAGATTAACTTCCTCAGTGTGCTGTTTGAGTAATTCAATTGCGAACAAAAAGCGATCGCGCTGCAAACCGTTTTTATACAGCAAGTCGATGGGTGTATTGGAAGTAGCAACCAGTGTCACGCCCTTGTCGAAAAGCGCCTTGAGTAATCCACCAAGCAACATGGCATCGGCAATATCCTGTACATGAAATTCATCCAGGCATAGTACTTTGAGCTGATCGGCGATTTCGTCGGCGATAACCACCAGGGGATCCGGAGACCTGGGCAGGTCCCGCAGCCGGGCATGTATGTCGATCATGAAACGATGGTAGTGAACGCGGTGTCTGTCACGAAATGGCAGGCAATCATAAAAACTGTCCATCAGGTGGGTCTTGCCACGTCCGGTTCCACCCCATAAATACAGACCTCGTATCGGCTCGCATTTCCGGCCCAGTAGCCTGGCCAGACGCCCCTGATGCTTTTTGGATGTCTGGAGCAGTTGCTGAAACAGCCGCTGAAACTGTTCTACTGCTACCTCCTGGTGTGGGTCATGCAGGAAGTCATCTCTCTGCAGTTCAGCGCGATAACGATCTAGCGGCGTAATCATTTAAACAACGATATACAGATTCTGGTCATAAGGCTATTTCTGGCGTAGTATTTCCCTGGCTTTATCCAAATGCCGGACAGATTCATACCTACCGATTCTACTTTCACTCAATAATGATTATCTATCTGCACGGTTTCAATAGTAGCGGCGCATCAGCCAAGGGTCAGTTTCTTCGCGAGCATCTCGACGATATCACGGTCCTGACACCAAGCTATTACTATAACCCCACTCGAACTGTCGCCATGCTACGTGAGCTTATCGAACAATCCCTGCGACTGGATAACAATCTGCTGCTGGCCGGTTCCTCCCTGGGCGGTTTTTACACCCAGTATCTGGCCAGAGAATATTCACTCAAGAACGTTCTGATCAATCCCGCCCTGTTGCCGCTGGACACCCTGGAAAACTATCTTGGTGAAAACGTGAACTATTATACGGGTGAGCGTTATATCCTCAACCGCGAACACCTGGCCGCACTTGAAGCCCTGGATGTACCTCAGCCCTGTGAGTCAGCACTTCCCACACTGTTGCTGCTGGACAAGGGAGATGAAGTTCTCGATTACCGGGTCGCTCTCGGGCGTTACCACGATTGCGCGAAGATATGTTTGTTCGAAGATGGCGATCACGCGTTTCAGCATATGCCTGATTCTTTGCCGGCCATTCGCGAACTCCATGACCGTCCCTGGTCGGGCTCAGGAACCGATTGAGAATAGTGCCTCCAGATCGTGACGGGAAAACGCCTGAAAAGCGAGCATAGTCTCCGTATGTTGAATCGGCTCAAACTGCAGAAGCTTTTCAGTAACCAATTCAGATAATGCTTCGTTGCTCGGGACACGGGCAATCGCCACAAGGTCATAATTTCCGCTGACAGAATAGACCTCCGAAATCCCTTCCACCTCTGCCAGTCGTTCTGCTACCTCATTGATCTTGTTTCGATCAAGATTCATCAAAATTATCGATGTCACCATAATAGTTCTCCCGTATCAGAAAAATTAACAAGGTATTGAGCTTTACTCTTGAGGCTTCTTGCCTCGAGGTGTGCTGCTGCTAGCTGAGAATGGTATATGTTATTATATGCCGTGATGTGAAAGCCACGGTGAAACCCATGCCTCTTTTCGCCATGCGTCATGGCCGCACCAATTTCAATGACCTTGGTCTGTGCAATGACGATCCCGGTCGTGACGTGTCTCTGACAGAAACCGGTATCCAGCAGATCGAATCCGCCGCCGAACGTATGCGTGCAGTGCCATTGCAACGCATTTTCATCTCCGAGCTGCCCCGCACCCGTCAAAGTGCAGATATCATCAACCGCTATCACCAGGTCCCCGTCACGGCTCACCCGGCACTGAATGATATTCGTTCTGGTTTTGACGGCAAACCGGTCGCGGACTACTTCGCCGCTATCAGTGAAGACCCGTTGCATACCCGACCTCCTGGTGGTGAATCCCTGCTGGAACACAAGCAACGCATCGGTGGCTTTATCGACTGGTTACGCGCCCAGCCGGAACGTACTATATTGCTGGTGGTTCACGAAGAGACGCTGCGCGCACTGTCAGCTCAACTCAATGGCCTCGATGACCGGCAAATGATCGAACTGCACTTCGATAATGGCCAGATTGTGGAGTTTGACTGGTGAACTATCCGGCCGACATGCTGCCCCAGAGCTGGCTATGGCTGGCAGGTATCGTATACCTCCTGGTCCTGGGCTATGCCATCCTTACCACACGCTGGCGACAGTACATTGATGAACCCCACAGGGCGCATGTATTTCTCGGCAGCAGTGTGGCACTGATTCTGTTGTGGCAAATCACGACCACGCGTCTGCCCGGACTGGAATACCATTACCTGGGCGCCACTCTCATGACCCTGATGTTTGGCTGGCAACGGGCACTGGTGGTCATCAGCCTGGTCCTGGTGGGCCTCATCTATCATGGCAGCAGTGACTGGCAGACCTATCCGCTGAATGTTCTGGTGATGGGGCTGACCCCGATCCTGATCAGTTACGGGATCCTTCGGCTGGCAGAACATAAACTGCCCCATCACGTGTTCATCTATATTTTCATAAACGGGTTCTTCGGTGCTGCCCTGGCGATGGCCGGCGCTGCCGCCGTCGCGGCCGGATTACTGCTGCTCGCCGGAGCCTACAGCCCGGAACGGCTTGCCTATGATTATTTTCCCTACCTGCCTTTGATGATGTTTCCCGAGGCGTTCATCACTGGCATGTTCACCAGTATTCTGGTCGCCATGCGTCCGGAGTGGATTGTGACCTTCGACGACGGCAAATACATCAGGGGTAAATAACCACTGTTCACCCGGTGCGGTCCCGCATGCCTCAACCCCTGTCAGATTATTCCTACAATTTCTGTCTGTATTTACCTACAACAGATTCAGTTATCGCTGACAGACCGCAGTACGGGGGATCTATATGCTAATCGCGTACTGGTGAGAGAAGAGGAGCAACAGATGGATTACGTGCATACCTTAGGAGGAGGTGCTCCTCGCTTCGGCCGTCATGAGCGTGTGAATGATGATCGTTTTATACACGTTCCGGGACAGGGCTGGTATGCGCTCACCCGGGAAGGACTGGGAGGCCCGTTCAAGGACAAACGGGAAGCCGAATTTTTTGTTACCAGGGTGATTGCAGGTGAGATACTGCCAGAGCCCCAGGATAAAAAGTATGTCAAGCGGTAGTATCAAACCCCGTGTCAGTCAGATTCACAATGAATACCATGGTCCGCACCGTAATGGCGAGCAAGGTCATATTCCTCCGCGTAGTCGGCGATTTTATTTCAATGGCGAGCACTGGTTTTTTCGTACCCGCGAACGAATCACTTTCGGACCCTATAATACCTTTCGGGAAGCGGAAGAGAATCTGAAACTTTATCTGCGACGTTGCGGCATAGTTCGCTACAGGATGGAATCTCCAACACCACGTTAATCACGTCACACGCAAACGAAAAGGCCACCCGCGGGTGGCCATTTTCATTTTGTGCGCTCGCTGTTATTCAATTGTACAGGCCTCGTCAAAATCGAGACGCGGTCCACGCGGATAGAGTTTCGACTCGTCACCGTATCCCATAGCACAGATGAAAATGGACTTGATTTTTCCATCAGGAAAAAACGCCTCATCCATTTTGGCTTTATCAAATCCGGACATCGGGCCGCAATCCAGTCCCAGGCTGCGCGCCGCCAGCATCATGTAAGCACCTTGCAGTGATGCATCACGATGCGCGCTATCCTGAATTTTTTCTGGTTTGCCCTCGAACCATGATTTGGCATCGGTATGAGGAAACAGTTTGGGCAGTTTCTCGTAAAATTCCAGATCCATACCAACTATCGCGACTACCGGCGCGGTCATGGATTTCTCCACGTTGCCTTCAGCCAGGGCAGGCTTGAGTCTGGCTTTGGCCTCGTCGGATTTGACAAAAACGATGCGCGCGGGACAGGAATTGGCGCCGGTAGGCCCCCACTTCATTAAATCATACAACTTGTGCAACATTTCATCACTGACCGGCTTGTCCAGCCAGCCGTTATGACTGCGCGCCTTGCGAAATAAAGAGTCGAGTGCCTCCGCATTCAGAGCATCTGCCATTACATTCTCCATCTTATTAGCAATTTCCGAATCTATTATGACGGTTGGCACCCTACCCTGACAAATACGGGGTTATTTTCAAGACGATGGGACTTGCAAAGACAGTTCAACCGGACGGGCGATGACTGACCAGCAGGGCTTCGGGGACATGGAATTTGATTACCGCCGGAAGCTCAAGACAGATTCCCGGTACGGGTTTCACAGACACCCACAAAACATTGGTTTTCATGTTCAGATCAGCAAACACCACCGTACGCCGGTAGAGCTGCAGAACATGTTCGATCTGGCGGATTACTGCCTGACGTATCGGAGCCGCCCTCTGGCGCAGGCCCGGAATGATCATCATGAAATCGCTGAGGTATTGCCCGTTTTCATCACGGGTCGGCACCCGGTTGTATAGCGGTTCAGCTGGTTGCAAACCGGCACGATCAATCAATTCATTGTCAGCCATTCACCTATACCTATGAATACCGGACAAACCCGGCGCTGCTTCTTTATTTGTAGCATGCGCCAGGCAAAACGCCATGCCAAATCCATCACGATCAACGTGAAGAGCGCGGTTTGAAACCAGCCGGTTTGCTGGCCAGCCAGTCGACAAACTGCCTGATCTCGGGATGGTCAAGAAGTTTGTCACGCGTATTGTATTCCAGCGCCAGCTGTTTCTCGTCCAGCGCCCGATGGATGTGGTGGTGACAGGGACGACAAACCCACAAGATCCGTTTGGTCATCTCATCTTGGCTGAACAGCTTTTTTACCCGCTTGTTGCGGTGCCGGGTACGGGGGATCAGGTGATGTTTGGTCAAACCGGGTTCATTACGCCCACACAACTCGCACTGTCGATGTCGTCGCAACATATCACGCCAGTTCGTTCGCCCGTGTCAGTTCAACCAGCTTGCCATTCCCTTCCGCCAGTTTTCCGGTTTTATCCAGCTGAATCCGCGCCAGGTTGGCGGTAGTCAACAATTTCCCATCTTCGGTACGTGGCAACGGTTCGTGACACAACCAGGTCAACAATTCTTCAAGGCCGGGATTATGACCAACCAGCATGATGGAACCTTCTGACAAACTCTGTGCCGCAATAATTTCAACCAGATTTTTGCGCGATGCCAGATACAGGCCCGGATCGAAATAGACATTGTTCATATCGAAACCCAACGGGCGGCAAATCAGTTCAGTGGTT
>JASFNY010000025.1:0-12428 GCA_050116795.1 Thiohalophilus sp. | reverse complement strand
GGCGAATCGCTTCGTGAGCCTCCTGGGCGTTTTTCGACTTGGTCTTGAATAGCCGTGGTTCCTTGGGCAGATTATCGGCCCCGAACTTGTCCTTGATGAACTGGCGAATTTCAGTCAGCGCCTCTTCAGCCAGATTGACCGAATCGGTACGCATGTAGGTGATCAAACCCACGGTTTCGCCACCGATATCGATACCTTCATATAATTGTTGTGCCACGCTCATGGTCTTGCGCGCGGTAAAACCGAGCTTGCGCGACGCTTCCTGCTGCATGGTCGAGGTGGTAAACGGTGCAGCCGGATTACGCTTGCGCTGCTTTTTTTCGACCTTATGAACAGTTAGCTTGCCATTAGCCGCACTGCTTAATGTTTGCTCCGCATCTTTCGCTTTCTTCTCGTTGTTGATAGTGAACTGGCTGATCTTCTTGCCCTTGAGATGCGTCAGCTTGGCACTGAATGCCTGCTTGTCCTGTTCCACCTCGGCGTCGATGGTCCAGTACTCCTTGGGCTTGAATTTCTCAATCTCGATCTCGCGCTCGACGATCAACCGCAGCGCCGGACTCTGTACCCGGCCAGCAGACAGTCCTCGACGAATTTTCTTCCATAACAAGGGTGAAAGGTTGAAACCGACGAGGTAATCCAGGGCACGGCGGGCCAGCTGGGCGTGAATCAGATCATTGGAAAGTTCCCGTGGGTGCTCCACGGCATCATTGACAGCGCGCTTGGTGATTTCGTTGAAGGCAACCCGGCCGATATGCTTGTCCTTTAGCAGGCCGCGATCCTTGAGAATTTCATACAGGTGCCAGGAAATGGCTTCGCCTTCGCGATCAGGGTCAGTTGCCAGATAAAGGTTATCGGCTTTTTTAAGTGATTTGGCGATAGCATCAACATGCTTTTCATTCTTTTCTATAAGCTGATACTTCATAGCAAAGTCGTGCTCGGGATCGACTGCACCCTCTTTGGGCAACAGATCACGCACATGACCATACGAAGCCAGGACTTCATAGTCCTTGCCGAGGTATTTTTTTATCGTTTTGGCCTTGGCGGGCGACTCAACGATGACCAGACTTTTAGCCATAAGGTTGGTTACTCTTATAAAAGCAAATGCCCGCGTTTAGCGGGCACTGTCGTTAACTCTGCTTGTTTGACGACTCAATGCAGAATACCGGGCATTTCGTCGAACACCAGATCTTCCATCCAGGCGAATGCCGCTTCCCTGCCCGGTTGGTTAAACAGTACCATCAAGACGACCCACTTGAGCTGCTCGAGGTCAATTTCATCTTCACCCAGTGCCATAACACGATCGATCACCATCTCACGGGTGAAATGATCCAGCACACCGGTCTGTTCGAGGAATAACAAAAAACCGCGTGCTTCAATATCCAGCTTTTCACACTCTTCGTCGGTATAGATACGAATCGAACCGGTGGTCTTGCTGCTGTAGATCGATGGGTCGTCCTGCATCGCCACCAGACCTTCCAGCCATTCAAAGGCACGGGTAATTTCGACCTGACGAAATCCGGCTTCCTGCAGTTCGACTCGCAGTGTTTCCTCGTCCGTATCGAATTCTATTTCATCATTCATATAGTTTTCAAACAGATACATCAATACGTCGAGTACACTCTCTTTCATGTTTTTCCCCTCTAGCAAGTCTGGCAATAATGACCACCGTTAGTGGCTGCAACAAATCCTTGCAATTCCAGTACCAAGAGCATGGAACAAACGGCATCGGCCGTCAATCCACTACGTTCTACCACTGTATCAACTGATGTCGGCTCATGGCCGATACACTCCAGTACTTTCAGATACTCCGCATCCAGTTCAGGCGCGTTCTCTGTTCCGGTTTGCATGTCGTTAACCGGCTCATAACTCACCAGCGAACCCAGTTCTTCCAGCACGTCTTGCGCAGTTTCCACCAGCTTGGCGCCCTGGCGTAACAGCTGGTGACATCCCCGTGCTTGCGGGTTGTGAATCGAACCGGGCACTGCAAACACTTCGCGCCCCTGTTCCAGCGCCAGCCGGGCTGTAATCAACGAACCGCTCTGGCGGGCCGCCTCGACCACCAGCGTGCCGACAGCAAGACCACTGATGATACGGTTGCGGCGCGGAAAGTTGGCCGCCAGTGGCGGCATTCCGGGCGAAAATTCCGACACCAGCGCTCCCTGCTCCGCGATCTGATGGGCCAGCTCACGATGCCGTGCCGGATAGACTCGATCCAGCCCGGTTCCTACCACCGCCACGCTGTAGCCCCCGGCCGCCAGGGCGCCGCGATGACTGGCTGCGTCAATCCCCAGCGCCAGCCCACTGGTGATGGTGAGTCCTACTCCGGCCAGATGCCGGGCAAATTCCTGAGCGGTCTCGCGCCCGACCGGCGTCGGACTGCGAGTGCCGACCATGGCCAGTTGCGGTAGCGCCAGGCAGTCGGGATCACCGTACACGTAGAGCAGCAGTGGAGCATCGCTGATCTCGCGCAGGCGGGTCGGATATTGAGGATCGCCAAGAGTAAGGACATGAGCCTGTGGCTGCTCGATCCAGGCCAAATCGGCTTCAATCGCTGCTTCATCCGGCTGCTGCAGCGCGGTCACGGTCTCTTCTGACAGCCCGGCAGCTTTCAGGGCCGCGGCACCGGCGGAGACAATGTTCCCGGGGGTTTCAAATCGCGCTATCAGGGAATGAAAGGTCGCGGGACCGATACGCGGTGCTCGATGGAGCACCAGCCAGGGGCGCAGTGATGCCTGTTCGTCAGCCATAATCCTGTCCCGACCAAGTCCGTTTGGTCACCATGATGGCCGGCATGAGCCTGCCATCGGGCGTTATCTGACGCTATTGTATCACCGGGCAGGGATTTGCACAGCCCCGCCTTGTAGCTCAGGGATTGGCAACCCGGTCGTTCACATGCAGTGAACGATAGGCCTCCATCACCAGCGCATAGCTGACTTTCTCATAGGTGCGGAACACCATGAGAATACCGGCACGTTCATCGGGCAAATCGACGCTCGAGCCGAAAATACTCTGTGGATCCCGGGCTGTACCGCCATCCTGGAAAATCGCCAGAACGTGTCCCGTTTCCAGACCGTCCCGGGTGCCCTTGTTCAGGATCACCACATTGTACTGGCCGATCTGGGACAGGCCATTGTGCACCGCGATGATTCGCCCATCGATCGCTTCCTTGGGTGGGCGCGGGAAGAAGTGGAAATCGATCTGCTGCTCTTCCGGCGGCAACAGTCGATCACCGTTGAGGACTTCCTGGTTCGAATTCACGATATTCAGGGTGACGATATCATCTTCACCGGTTTTGCCACGCTGCACACGCGCATCTGCCAGTTGAATGACTTCGTAGCCGAGTACATCACCGCTGTCCGGATCGCGGTAAACGCGTCCAGGGCGTACCACGTCATAGCCACCGAGAATTTCGCCCTCGAAATCCCGGGCATAGATCCTGTTGCCGGCACCACTGACCAGGTGATCTTCATAGCTTGAAACAATGTAGGGAGCGTCTTCAATCTCATCTTCAGTCACTACCCGCGGCCGTTGCAAGAAAGGCTCGATCACGGAGCGCTTGATGGTCGGAATCGCCTGTTCAATCGACTCATAGCGGGCGTGCGGCGACAGCTTGACGGTCTCTATCCCGCGCGGCGGCTTGGGTATACTGGGTCTGACACCGCCACTGCCTTCCAGGGTCAGGTAAGGTTTACCGTCGGCGCCACGGTAAAGCACGATCACATCACCGGGATAAATCAGGTGTGGATTTCGAATCTCGGGGTTGATATGCCAGACCTGTGGCCATAACCATGGATCATGTAAAAAGCGGGCGGCGATGTCCCACAGGGTGTCACCCTTTTTGACGATGTAACGTTCCGGATAATCCGGTTTGATCACCACAGGCTCGGGCGCGGGAGGCGCCTCGACCTGATAGGTGCTGGTCGGCTGGGGTGCCGGGGCCGGCTCTTCGGGTACCGTACCACAGGCTGCCAGACCGGCGCCGAGCAAAACGATGGACAGGAAACGTGTAATTATCTGGCCAGTCGGTTTATTATTCACCATGAAAGGTTCCCCTGTCAGAGGCCGCTTGTTATTCGAGTTTATCGACCACCAGCCCCGGAACTAAAGCCGGAACTGAGAGGTCTATGCTAGCAGTATCATAATGTTAGCAGCTTTTTCTACACTTGTACTAGAGAAACGTCACGAAATTATATGGCAATACTCAATATTTTAAACTATCCGGACGATCGGCTGCGAATCAAGGCGAAGCCGGTAGAGCAGTTTGACGACCGTCTTCAGAAGCAGATCGACGACATGTTCGAAACCATGTATGCCGCCCCGGGCATCGGTCTGGCCGCCACTCAGGTGGACTTCCACCAGCGCCTGATCGTGATCGACGTTTCCGAGGACAAGAGCCAGCCGCTGGTCGTTATAAACCCGGAAATCATCGAAAAAGACGGGATTCAGCAGATCGACGAGGGCTGCCTGTCGGTACCGGGCATCTACGAGCCGGTGGAGCGGGCCGAACACATCCGCCTGAAGATGCAGGATCGCGATGGGAACCCGGTTGAAATGGAGGCCGAAGGGCTGCTGGCGGTATGTATCCAGCATGAAATGGATCACCTCGAAGGCAAGCTGTTCGTCGACTATCTCTCCGATCTCAAGCGCCAGCGTATCCGCAAGAAACTGCAGAAACAGCAGCGCCAGGCCGGCTAGGCGCCGGGCCCCAGCCAGGGCCAACCAGCACAACGACGGACATTTCCTTCATGCGCCTTATTTTCGCCGGTACCCCCGATTTTGCCGCCACCGCGCTGCGCGCCCTGCTTAACACCGAACACGACATTTGTGCCGTCTACACCCAGCCGGATCGTCCCGCCGGCCGGGGCCGTAAACTCCAGCCCGGCCCGGTCAAACAGCTGGCCCAGGAACACGGAATCCCGGTCTGCCAGCCCGCCAGCCTGAAATCGGACGCAGCCCGGCAGGAACTGGCCGGCTGGGATGCCGAATTCATGATCGTGGCCGCCTACGGATTGCTGTTGCCGCAGGCCGTGCTGGATATTCCCGCGCGTGGTTGCCTGAACATCCATGCATCACTCCTGCCGCGCTGGCGCGGTGCCGCCCCCATCCAGCGTGCGATTCTGGCAGGGGACGAGGAGACGGGTATCACCATCATGCAAATGGATGCCGGCCTGGACACGGGAGATATGCTGCTCAGGCTTCCCTGCCCGATTCACCCAAATGATACCGGTGGTACTCTCCATGACCGGCTGGCCGAGCTCGGAGCGAAAGCTATTGTGCAAGCACTTACTAACCTGGAGAAGCTCGAGCCAGTTCCCCAGGATGAGAGCCTGGCCACTTATGCCCGCAAACTGGACAAGGCCGAAGCCCGCGTCGACTGGCACAAGCCGGCCGATCAACTCGCCCGTGAAGTCAGGGCCTTCAATCCCTGGCCGGTCAGTCACACTCCGCTGGACGGACAGCCGCTGCGCATCTGGCAGGCCCGTGCAACCAGTAGCGAACAGGGCGAACCCGGTACCGTGCTTCGAGCAGATAATCAGGGGATCCTGGTCGCCTGCGGTGAAGGTGCCCTGTGGCTGGAGCAAATCCAGCCGGCCGGCAGCAAACCGATGTCAGCCGAGGCCTACCTGCGCGGACGCCCCGGAATACTGCAGCCGGGAATCCGCCTGGGTGTGGAAGGTACCCAACACTGATGGATGTTCGCCTTGCCTGCCTGAAAGTCTTGCAGCAGATCGTGGAGCAGGGCCAGAACCTGGACACGGCGCTGGACACCTACCTGCCAAAACTGAATCAGGCACGCGACCAATCCCTGCTGCAACACCTTAGCTACGGGGTAATGCGCTGGTATTCCCAGCTGGAATTTTTTCGCCAGGCGTTGTTGCACAAACCCCTCAAGAACAAGGACACCGACCTGGCACTGCTGCTGTTACTGGGTCTCTACCAGCTACGCTTCACCCGCATTCCCCCCCATGCGGCCGTCGCTGAGACCGTGGCGGTTTGCGGTGCCCTTAACAAGGGCTGGGCCCGCGGCATGGTAAACGCTGTGCTGCGCAACTACACTCGCCGCCTGGCGGAACTCGAAGCGCGCCTTGAGCAGAATCTCCCTGCTCACTTTGCGCATCCATCCTGGCTGCTGGAAAAACTGCAACAGGCCTGGCCCGAACAGTGGCAGGCAATTCTCGATGCCAACAACCAGCAGGCCCCGATGAGTCTGCGCGTCAATCCACGGCACACAGACCGGGATACCTATATAAAGCATCTGCAGACAGCGGGCCTGTCTGCCCGGCCCGCGCCGCATACCAGCACCGGGCTGATACTGGAGACGCCCTGCCCCGTAGAACAATTGCCGGGCTTCAGTGAAGGGGCGGTTTCGGTCCAGGACGGCGCCGCCCAGCTGGCCGCATCATTGCTGTATCCACAGCCCGGTGAGCGGATCCTGGATGCCTGCGCGGCACCGGGCGGGAAAACCGGTCACCTGCTGGAACAGCAACCTGATATTGCAGAGCTGATCGCACTGGATGTGGACAGCACTCGCCTGCAACGGGTGGCCCAGAATCTCGAGCGCCTTCAGCTCTCGGCCAGCCTGCAGGAAGGGGATGCCACTCAGCCTGACAGTTGGTGGGACGGCAGGCCGTTCGATCGCATTTTGCTGGACGCCCCCTGCAGCGCTACGGGCGTGATTCGGCGTCATCCGGACATCAAGCTGCACCGACGCCCGGCCGATCTACAGCGGCTAGTGGCAACACAACATGCTATGCTGAAGGCCCTGTGGCCGCTGCTGCGGTCCGGCGGGACACTCTTGTATGCCACTTGCTCGGTGCTCCCCGAAGAAAATCGGCAACAGGTCGAAGACTTTCTGGGCGGAACGGATGATGCGCGGCATGACGCCTTTACGGCAAGCTGGGGTCACAGCCAGTCACCCGGACGACAGCTCCTGCCCGGCGAGGATGGAATGGATGGTTTTTATTACGCACGGCTGGTCAAAACAGGTCGATAACGGTTACGCCGGTACTGCCCGGTGGCTGCGACACCTGTTGCTGATCACCGCATTTGGCGCATCCGGCCATTGTCTGGCAGAAGAAGGTTTCGTCGTTCGGCAGGCTGACACTGTCCTGCGTGATAATGTGTATCTGCTGCAGGCCCGAATCGATTATCAGCTCTCTAAAGAAGCCATCAACGCGATTAAAAACGGAGTACCTTTGATTTTCGCCATGGATATCCGCGTCGAGCGGCAGCGCTCATGGTGGCTGGACAAGGAAATCGCGAGCCTCACCCAGAACTATCTGCTGCTTTATCATGCCCTGACAGAAAAATATGTTGTCCACAATCTCAACAGCGGGATCCAGGAAAACTACGTCAATCTCGATACCGCCCTGTGGTCTCTGGGCCATGTGAATAATCTTCCGCTAATCGATGCCAACCTTCTGGAACCGGGTGACGAATACACCATTGAGCTGCGCGCCCGCCTGGATATCGAGTCACTGCCTGCACCAATGCGTCCATTGGCCTATATTTCCAGTGACTGGCAACTGAAAAGTGATTGGTACTCATGGTCATTGGTTCGCTGATACGCAAGCTGTTCTCAGGCAGCGCGCCGATCATTATCCTGTTCGTGCTGCTGCTGGCATCGCTATATCTCATGAGCGGCGCTACCCACAACTCTGCGCTGTTCGGTCAACTCTACTCATTAATGCTCGGCATCAACCTGCTGGCGATTGGCCTGTTGCTGGTGCTGATTGGCAAGAGTCTGTGGCAACTCATACAGCAATACCGTAAACGCGATACCGGCACCCGGCTGACGGCCCGCCTGGTGGTGATGTTCATCATTCTTTCTGTCACCCCGGTGTCCGTGGTTTACTACTTTTCACTCGATTTCATCAAGCGGGGTATCGATAGCTGGTTCGACGTCCGGGTAGAGAGCGCCCTGAATGACGCGCTGGAACTGAGCCAGGCCTCGCTGGGTGTCCGCATGCGCGAGCTGTTACGCGAAAGTCGAAACCTCGCCGATGAGCTTGCCGATACGCCCGACAGCCTGGCCGCGCTGAAACTGAATGAATTGCATCAGAATAGTGAAGCTTCCGAGCTGACACTGTTCTCGCGCAACGGGCGCATCATAGCTTCCAGTAGCATGGAGTCCACCCACCTCCTGCCCGCCCGCCTGGATGATGCCAGCTTGCATATGCTGCGTCAGGGAAACGACGATATAGGCCTGGTACCTATCAAAGACAGTGGCCTGCATTTCAGGGCGGCTGTCAGTTTGCCCAGCCCCGACAACGCCAATGAACTGCGTATTCTCCAGGCCCTGTTTCCAGTCACCGAACGTATCAACACCCTGGCAGACAGCGTGCAGACAGCATTCAGTCAATACAGGGAAATATCGTATTTACGTACACCACTGAAATACAGCTTTATCCTGACACTGTCACTGGTATTGCTTCTGAGTATCCTGATAGCCATCTGGGCGGCGTTCTACGCCGCCCGCCGAATGGTACAGCCAATCTACGATCTGGTAGAAGGCACGCGGGCCGTGGCCGCCGGCAACTACGACAAGCGCCTGCCGCTGCCGGGCAAGGACGAACTGGGTTTTCTGGTTCGTTCCTTCAATGACATGACCCACAAGATCGCCATCGCCCAGCAACAGGCCCAGGAAAGCCAGGGACAGCTTGAAACACAACACGCCTATCTGGAAACTGTTCTTGCCAACCTGTCCTCCGGAGTCCTGACACTGGACGGCGAATATCGTCTGCGTACCCATAACCTGGCGGCCAGCCAGATCCTGAATGTTGACCTGTCAAACTACCAGGAGATAAGCCTGGATATGCTGGCCGAACAGGAGCCTGCCACTCAAAACCTCACGGATGCCATCAGCCAGTATGTAGATTCTGGTAAACAGGAATGGCAGGAGCAAGTGACCCTGTTTGGCCCTAATGGGCGCAAGGTACTGATGTGCAGGGGTACGACTCTGCCTGACAGCGGTGACGGCGATAGCGGCAGCATCATCGTATTCGACGATATCACGGCCCTGATCCAGGCCCAGCGAAATGCGGCATGGGGCGAAGTGGCCCGGCGCCTGGCGCATGAAATCAAAAATCCGCTGACCCCGATTCAGCTCGCGGCCGAACGGCTGAGGCACAAGTATCTGAAGAAAATGCCTGAAAAAGATGCGGATGTACTGGATCGTTCGACCCATACTATTGTGCAGCAGGTCGAATCACTCAAGGAAATGGTCAAGGCTTTCTCCGATTATGCCCGAATGCCCGAATTGCAGCTCGAAAACCTGGATCTGAATTCGATCATCGATGAAGTGCTGGATCTGTACCGCAACAGTGACAGCCGCGTTCGTTTCGAGGTGGAACTTGATCCGAGCATGCCGCATATCGAGGCCGATGCCGGTCGAGTGCGTCAGGTCCTGCACAATCTTTTTAAAAATGCGCTGGAAGCCATGGACTATGCCAGGGACTCCCGGGTCAGGATCAGCACCCGTTGTGCCCAGGAATACAGTTGTCATTACGTTGAACTGAAAATCGAGGATAATGGCCCAGGGATTCCCGACGAGATGTTCGATCAATTGTTTGATCCCTACGTCACTACCAAACCCCGTGGCAGCGGTCTCGGGCTGGCGATCGTCAAGAAGATCGTCGAGGAGCACGGCGGCATGCTCTGGGCTGAAAACAATACAGTCGGTGGTGCTACTATCATCATTCGCCTGCCTGTCGTCTCCTCCGGGAGCGAAATGAGCGATACAATGGCTCAGGAAACTGAACACTCCTATGACAATGACGACGATGCAGCCGCCTGAAACCGCCAGCCACGAACCGGAAGAAGCCACCAGTCTGTCGACCGGGCCTTATATCCTGGTCGTCGATGACGAACCGGATATACGCCATTTGCTTCAGGAGATCCTGCAGGACGAAGGCTACGAAGTCGGTGTGGCCGAAAATGGTGAGGCAGCACGGCGCCTGTATCGTGAACGCAAGCCGGAACTCATTCTGCTGGATATCTGGATGCCCGATATCGACGGCATCAGCCTGCTAAAGGAGTGGCAGGATGAAGACAGACCCGGTAGCCCCGTAATTATGATGTCCGGCCACGGTACAGTTGAAACCGCTGTCGAGGCGACTCGTCTTGGCGCCTATGACTTTATAGAAAAGCCGATTTCCCTGGCCAAGCTTCTGCTGACTGTCGAACACGCACTGGAAAGCGAAAAACTCCAGCGCGAAAACCAGGGTCTACGCCGGCACAGCCTGCAGATCCATGAACCTATCGGCAAAAGTGCAACCATGCAGGGCCTGCGCGATCAACTTCGACGAATCGCAGAACACGACAGCTGGGTTTTGATGACAGGCGAGGCGGGATGTGCAATTCAGATTGCCGCCCGGTATCTTCACGATGCAAGCAGCCGGCGGAACGGCCCGTTTATAGAAGTCAATATCGCCAGTCTAAGAACGGGCAATGCGACCCGCGAGCTGTTTGGCAGCGAACAAAATGGGCAGATTCATTATGGCTTGTTGGAACAGGCCAATGGCGGCAGCCTGCTTTTATATGACATTGCTGAACTCGATTTGGATACCCAGGGTAAACTTTATTCTGCCCTGGATACCCACAGCTTCTATCGAAGCGGCGGCGAAGAACCCGTAAAGCTGCATGTTCGTATCATCGCAGCGACCCACCACGATCTGGAGCAACTTGTGGCGGACGGTCAATTCCGCAAGGATCTTTTTTATCTGTTAAACGTCGTGCCGGTACGTATTCCCGCTTTGCGCGAACACCGGGAAGACATTCCCGAGCTGCTCAACTACTTTGCAAACCTGCTGGTAGACCAGGAAAAACTGCCCTATCGTAAATTCAGTATGGCGGCTCAGAACCGTCTGCGAAACTATGACTGGCCCGGAAATTTACGCGAGCTGACCAACCTGATACAACGACTGCTCATCGTCGGTTCCGGTCACGAGATAGATGCAGAAGAAGTCGAAAGTACGCTTGGACAAACCACGCCCGGACAGCATCGCCGCGAGGTCGAGGTCAACTATGATTTGCCCCTGCGTGAAGCACGTGAGCAATTCGAGCGCGATTACCTGGAATATCAGCTACGCAAGGCCCGTGGCAGCGTTGGAAAGGTTGCCCAGGCAATAGGCCTGGAACGTACTCATCTGTATCGCAAATTGCGCGCCCTGGGAATAGATCCGAAAAATATTCCCCAGGACGGGTAATAATCCAGCAAACAATTTACAATTGCGCACAAATAAAAAGAACCATACTGGAATTCTATGAAGATTATCATCCTCGGTGCCGGTCAGGTCGGCAGCTCCCTGGCTGAGAACCTGTCAAGCGAAGCCAATGACATAACCCTGGTTGACCAGCGCGAGGAGATACTGCAGGGATTGCAGGACCGGCTGGATTTGCGCACCGTACTGGGTCACGCCGCCTACCCCGATGTTCTGCAACGGGCAGGAGCCGATGATGCCGACATGCTGATTGCCGTCACTGACAGTGACGAAACCAACATGGTTGCCTGCCAGGTCGCCTACACCATATTCCATACACCGACCAAGATCGCACGGGTCCGTTCCCTCGAATATCTCAAGTACAACAACCTGTTCGGTCCTTCCGCGCTTCCCGTGGATGTACTGATTAGCCCTGAACAACTCATCACCAACTACATCCAGAGCCTGATCTATCACCCCGGCGCCCTGCAGGTACTCGACTTCGCCGACGGCCTGGTGCAACTGGTCGGCGTAAAAGCCTACTATGGTGGCCCGCTTGTCGGCCATGAACTGCGCACCCTGCGTAAGCACATGCCAGGCATCGAAGCCCGGGTGGCTGCCATCTATCGTCGCGGACGCCCTATCATTCCCGAAGGTCATACAGTCATCGAAGCCGACGACGAGGTTTTTTTCATCGCAGCCAGTAAAAATATCCGCAGCGTCATGAGCGAGTTGCGCCGCGTGGATAAACCTTACAAGCGGATTACCATCGTCGGCGGCGGCAATATCGGCAAGCGGGTTGCCCAGGCCCTGGAGCGCAATTACCAGGTCAAACTAATCGACCATAATCCGGATCGTACCCGGGCCATCTCCAATGAACTCAGCAAGACCATGGTCTTGTGTGGCGATGCCGCCGATGAAGAGCTCCTGCTGGAAGAGAACATCGAGAAAACAGATGTATTCTGTGCTCTGACCAACGATGACGAAGCCAACATTCTCTCGTCAATGCTTGCAAAACGCCTCGGTGCGCGCAAGGCGATTACGCTGATCAACCGCGCTGCCTATGTCGATCTTATCCAGAGTGGGGAAATCGACATTGCCCTGTCACCCCAGCAATCCACTATTGGCAGCCTGCTGGCCCATGTGCGGCGTGGTGATGTGGTCAAGGTCCATTCATTACGGCGTGGCGCTGCAGAAGCCATCGAAGCCATCGCCCATGGTGATATC
>JASFNY010000024.1:0-12567 GCA_050116795.1 Thiohalophilus sp. | reverse complement strand
GTGTGCGGGCATTTTCATAGGGCATACGTGTATGCAGCTGCTGCCAGAAAGCCTGCTGCTCCTTGGGGATGCCGAACTCATGCGAGCAAACGATATTTTCAATGTGATTATGCAGAGCCGTACGCTCAAACTTGAGCTCGAGACTCTTGGGGTGAGCATTGGTGACCAGCACCGTCGTCTTGCCGAGCAGGGTCAACTGGTCGAGAAATTCTGTGACATAGGGGTGGATGGCAATCAGGTGGTCGATCTCGGCCTTCAGGGCGGCAATATCCAGCCCCAGGGTTTCGCTCCAGTAGTCGACGCAGTACCAGTTGAGTGTCCCCTCGATTCGACGAAATACCGGATACAGGGCCTGCTTGGCAGCTTCAACTTCCATGGCGTGTTTTTCCGCGTAGCGCAGGGGCACGTGTTCGGTCCAGAAATAGGTATCGAAATTCAGATCCAGCAACGTGCCGTCCATATCCAGCAGCACGGTATCGATGGTATTCCAGTCAAGCATCGCTTCGGTACAAGCTCCTGTTTGGCTGCAGGTTCCCGCAAAGACGTATTTTTCAATGGGGAATCGCGGCGTGTTTCAGTGCCGGCTAACGTACCCGATCGAAGGATTTTGATCTAGGCTTAAAGAACAAGGCGACGGTGTGTTGGAGGCGGTTATGGGCAACTATGGCAAAATCATTGCACTCGGTCTGTTTTTCTTTACAACCGGCGCGGCAGGTGCGCAGGGTCCTTCCCAGGAGGAACTGGAGCGCTGGTTTGAAAGCGACGAATTATTGCCGCCGAGTGAATCGGCGGTGAACGTCAATGAGGGAAATCTGGTGTTTCTGCAGCAGCCACCCGGCAAGCCGGTTCATCACCATCACAACAAACTGGTGATCGATAAACAGAGCCTGGCAACCGGTTGGGTCAGGTTATACCAGTGTCATGACAACATGGACAAGTTCAGCCGCGTTCAGGTGATGTTCAAGAAAGGCAGGGTTCGGGATCTGGTCATTACCCGGGCCGACAATATCAGCGAGAGCTGGATCGAAGACAACAGCGTGCAACTCCGGGACGTGAAGGAAGGCGCAAAACTGTGTATCTCCGGTTGGACCCGGGCGCTGGAAAGCGGCGAGAACGGAAGCTTCACCATGCACAATGGCCCGTTCATGCGCAAGTTCCTCGATGGCTATTACCCGATGCGGGTCAGCATGGACATTGACTACAGTGATACCGGCCTGCAGCTGGTTTCTTTATCGCCACAACAGCAGGTCGGTTTTGACGTAAGTCAGCGTGATAAAGGAATCAGCTTCGATGCCTGGTTCGAAGGCAGGCTGAATACCGAGTTGATGTTCCGCAACAAGATTCACTGAACCAACCACCCAGGCACAAACACGGGTGGGAATACATGGAGTTGGCCGGGGAATGCTGGCACAATACGCGCCAGCATCAGGCCAACCAGGTGTCTTGCCCACCCATGAGCCAATCAGAACTGCAAAAAATCATCGAGCCTGTGAAAAAGATCGCCTATGAAGCCGGACGGCGAATCATGGTGATTTATGATCAGGATTTTTCGGTAGAGCAAAAGCACGACAGCACGCCGCTGACCGAGGCGGATCTGGCCGCCCACGAAGCGGTTGAGAGCGGTTTGCGCAAGTTGACCCCGGAACTGCCGATTCTTTCGGAAGAATCAGAGCCCATCAGTTTTGGCGAGCGATCTTCCTGGCAACGCTACTGGCTGGTTGATCCCCTGGACGGCACGCGCGAATTCATCAAGCGCAACGGTGAGTTCACGGTGAATATCGCCCTGATCGATAACCATGAGCCGATCCTGGGCGTGGTCTATGCGCCGGTCATCGGTGCACTCTACTATGCTGCCCGTAACCTCGGCGCTTTCAAGCGTAGCGGCCTGGATGATCCGCAGGCGATTCGTGTTCGTGAAAACTGTCCCGACAAAATGGTGATTGCCGGCAGCCGGTCCCACCATACCCCCGAATTCAAAAACTTCATCGCCCAGCTGGATAATTACGAAATCATCAGCATGGGCAGCGCGCTCAAGTCCTGTCTGGTGGCGGAAGGGACAGCGGATCTCTATGCCAGGCTGGGGCCGACTTCCGAGTGGGATACGGCGGCGGCCCAGTGCATCGTTGAAGAGGCCGGCGGTTTGATGACGGATACAAATATGCAGCCGTTGCGCTACAACACCAAGGAAGAATTACTTAATCCGCATTTCCTGGTGTTCGGGGATCGGTCAATCGACTGGTCGAAATACCTTCAGTGATAGGGCGGGCATCGTACACTGCCATGATGGATTTGAGCTCCTGCAACAGGCGCTGCTGTTCGTTGTGACTCAGCTCCGCCAGTTCGGGCACATGCTGTTTGGCTTCCAATTGCTGGATAGTGTCGCGTACCACACCGCAGCCCCGGTTGCATAACCGGTCGAGATAGCCACAGAGTTTGGGATCATCGATTGCCATGGACCATAAGCTCAGAACGTGTGTCGACGACAGTGTAGCCTGTTCTGGTCAGAGTTTCAGACACCAGATTGATTATATGGCTGGGAAAATGGTGGCCGGGGGATGACATACAGGATGTATTAATGTCGCGAGAGGCCAGGGATGGCCGAAGCGACCAGAATCGGCAAAAAATCAACAGGGCAGTTCGATTCCCGGAAAACCTGGGCGGATCTGATTTTTGGGTGAATAATCATAATAAGGAAAATGGTGGCCGGGGACAGAATCGAACTGCCGACACGGGGATTTTCAATCCCCTGCTCTACCGACTGAGCTACCCGGCCTGAAACATGGCCTTTTGGATCGGGTCCCGTGAAGTCAGGGGGACCTGAATAAGGAGCCGCGTATTTAACGTGAAAACCGGCCCCGGCGTCAAGTCGAATCAGGCTGAGGGCGGGACGAAGCCTTCCGGCGTGTCGGCGCCTTCGCCGAAGAAGAATTTCTCCATCTGTTCTTCCAGCATCTTGCGGTGTTCGGGATTGATGGGGCTGAGGCGATACTCGTTGATCAGCATGGTCTGCTGGCGAATCCACATCTGCCAGGCTTCCTTGGAGATATTTTCAAAAATACGTTTGCCCAGCTCACCCGGGTAGGGGGCCATGTCCAGCCCTTCGGCTTCTTTATCGAGTTTCACACAATGCACCATGCGGGCCATCAACAGTCTCCTTCGGTCGCAATTCAATCAGGTCGGCCTGCCAGTTCCTGTAACAGGGTCTTGACCGGCGCGGGCAGGCCGCGCTCGTCAGGCCGGCGAGTGTTATACCAGACTATTTTGCTCGGTTCCATGACCGTGGAGGTGGCCCCCTGAATACGGCCGAGCAGCGGCTGAATGTCCAGGTGATAGTGGCTGAAAGTGTGCCTCAGCGGCGCCCGCGGGCTCAGTTCGCCGGTTTTGACCCCCAGTTGCCGGGCGCACCACTCCCTGGCCGGGGTATTTGGGGGACACTCGGGAAAACTCCACAATCCGCCCCAGATGCCCGCTGGCGGACGCTGCTCGAGCAGGACCTCGCCCTGCGCGTTTTGCAGGATCAACATGGTGGTCTGGCGCACCGGCAGGGCCTTGCGTGGTTTGCGACCCGGGTAGTCATGGGGATTGCCCTGGTCGTGAGCCTTACAGCCGGTTTCGAGTGGACAGGCTGCGCAGTCGGGCTGACGTCGTCGGCAGACAGTGGCTCCCAGGTCCATGATCGCCTGGGTATAGTCCCGCACCTGGCGATTCGGGGTATAGGCCTCGGCCAGGGCCCAGAGCCGGTTTTCCACCGCCTTTTCACCCGGCCAGCCCTCAATGGCGTGGTAGCGGGCCAGCACCCGCTTGACGTTACCGTCGAGGATGGCAAAGCGTTGATCCCGGGCCTGCGCCAGGATGGCACCGGCGGTCGAGCGGCCGATGCCGGGCAGGGCAAGCACCGCCTCGAAATCATCCGGGAATTGACCTTGGTACTGATCGCGAATCTGCTGCGCAGCCCGGTGCAGGTTGCGGGCCCGGGCGTAATAGCCCAGCCCCGTCCACAGGTGAAGTACCTCGTCGATCCCGGCGTCGGCCAGTTCCCGTATACCCGGGAAACGAGCCATGAAGCGTTCGAAATAGGGGATGACCGTGGCTACCTGGGTTTGCTGCAGCATGATTTCCGAAACCCACACCCGGTAGGGTGAACGATCCTGTTGCCAGGGGAGATCGTGGCGGCCATGGCGAGCGAACCATTTGAGCAACGCACGACTGAAGCGTGCCGGATCGCGAATCGCCGGGGTCTCAGTCTGAGTCGTCATTCCGGGATTTCTGCTCCACGTTGTTGATCAGGGTAGTGCTTTCGTCAATCAGCTTGTTTTTGAAAATAGCGGTGCCGATGATCGGAGGCACCCAGAAACCCGGTTCGATGTCCGCGCTTAGCGTGACCCGGGTGCCATTATCAACGGGCGCAATATGCCACAGGGTACGCCCTGAATGAAAATCACTCGCTGAGGGGTCGTCAATGACCAACAGATACCCCCGGGCCAATTTAGTGGCTGTCTGTATCTGTGTGACCCGGCGGCAGAAAATCAGCACACAGCCTTCACTGATTACTTCGACCCGTTGCTGCTTGCCATTGGTTTCGAGCACCCGGCTTTGTTTTATCATGTCGCTCAGTTGATGCAGCTGATTGAAATCGGTCAATCGTTGATAGACCTCGGTGGCGGGGGCATTGATTTGCATTTGCAGGTGAACAAGAAAATGATCGCCGTCCCGATGTACCTGCGATTGCACAACTTCGCCCGCGAATGAAGTCGAGACGCACACAGACCACAGTAACCCGATGTCGATCAGGTTTCGGATTCGATTACTTGAACAGCTTCTTGAGTAGATCGCCAGCTTCGTCCTCCAGCTTCTGCTTGAGTTTGTCTTTTTCCTGTTCGATTTTCTCGTCGGCTTTCTTTTTCAGTTTCGCCTTGGCTTTGGCCTCGGCTTCATCCAGCGCTTTGCGGCTTTCACTGTGCAGGTAGTCGCTGAAATCCAGTTGCGGTTTGAGTGAATCGAGCGGCCCCTTGAAGTGAATTTTAAAAGGGGTTTTGTCCATCTGTTCGTAGGTCTTGCCGCTGTCGACTTCCCCCCTGGAAGTCAGCTTGATGGAAGTCGTGTAATCGCTGTACAGCCTGACCAGATCCACGCTGCCCTCGCCACGCACCCGACCGAAAGGCAGGCGTGCGCGCAGGTCATTATTGCGGGCGATGCCGTCCTTGATCTGCGCGGTTCCGGTGATCGAGGAGAAATAACTGGCGTTATTGGCCTGCGGATTTTTAATCGCGTTGAACTTCTGTTTGAGCTGTTCCATCTGGACACCTGCCTTCGCCAGGTTGCCGGCATCGATGATGGCCTTGATGTCGGTATCGATCTCGTCGACGACTTTTTGCAGCTGCGCCATGTCGATGTCCTTGACCTCGGCATCGCGAACTTCGAACCGGGTATTACCGCCCAGGGTTTTGCGAATCGATTCGGGATCGTTGCCGCGTGCCGACAGATCCAGCGACAGGTCGGTGCGTCCGCGCACAACATCATCACCCCACAGGTCCTTGAGCAGTGGACCGATTCGGACCTGCTTCAGGGATTCGTTCAGGTTGAGCCGGGGAGTGGCGCCGGTCACATCCAGTTTGATGTCACCGCTGTAACTGCCTTCATACAATTGTGCGCCCAGCGGGTGCAGGCGCACACGCCCGTCCCGGGCTCGCGCGGTGATTCGAATCGCCTGCGAGTGGAGGTTCATGGCCTTCAGCCGATCGATGCGCAGCGTCCCCTCGAGATCCAGCGGTCGTATCACTTCAACGGGAATCAGCGAGGCAGATGTGCCTGCAGCCGTGGCCGGGGTCGCAACAGTTTTGCTGCCACCGGTTTTGGATTTTGGCTCATCAGATGGAGGAGGCAGGTAGCGGTCCACGTCTATCTGGTTGAGGGCCAGGTCATAGCGTATCGCCGGCGGGTTGAAGCGGGGGATATCAAGCTGGCCACTCAGTTCGCTCTGGTCGAACTGCATGAATAGGTCGGAGACTTTCAGGCCCTGCAGGTCGCCCTGGAGTTTTGCGCTTAGCTGCGCGTTTTGCAGTGCCCTGGGATCGGCCGTGGACGGCGGTTCGATGGCCAGTTTTTCCAGCACCTTTCGCGGAGAGAACGGATCCAGAGACACGCTGGCCTGGTATCGCGGCGACTGCAGAATCTGGCTGGCCTGAATATCGGTTTTAAGCTTGAGCCCCATTGTTTCAAAGGTAAGTCCGCCGGCGTCGGCCGTCTGGTTGGCCAGGTTCACCAGCAGCCGGGGTGCGTCCAGCTTGAATTGAGCCTGTTCGGTGGGTAATTGGGTGCTGTTAACCTCGCCATCAAAGCTCAGTTTTTCGATCAGAACTTGCTGACGTTCCAGGTTGAATGTCACCTGTAGCGTGATATTGCCACCGGCCTGGGCCTGCGGTTGCCGACTCTGTAAAAGAAAATCCGCGGTTACCGGCACAGGCATGCCGGGGGTGAGCCGACCGAGATGGAGATTGAGCGGATTGAGTTCGAGATACTGTCCGGCCGCCTGATCGTCCCAGAGAATGCGAGCCTGGCGTACTTCCAGGCCGGCCACGGCCAGGCTGGCCAGGGGGGAGGGGCCCGTCTTTGATTCGGACGGCGGTGGTGTTTCTTTCGATTGTGCCGCCGGCTGCATCAGGTCGGCCCAGTTGCTGCGCCCGGCAGCATTGCGTTGCAGGGTCACTTCCAGACCATCCAGCACGATTCGGCCGACCTCCAGATTACCGATCAGCAATGGCCACAGCTGTACGCGTACCTCGACCTTGCGAACGGCGGCGAAGGTATCCGGCTTGAATCCGGAAGCATTACCCAGACGTGCCTCGCCCAGCTCCACCCCGAGCCAGGGAAAGAAGCTCCAGCTGATATCACCCGGAATGCTCAGTTCCCGGCCGGTCCTGTCCTTGACCGCCCCGGTGATCTGGTCCTTATAATCATTGGGATCGATGATCAGGGTGACCACGGCAATCGCGGCCGCTACCAGCAGGATTATCGACAGCAGGGTAATCACCAGGATCTTGACGAACGATTTCATGGCATTCCTTTTCGAATCGGGCGGGTAAACACTGGAGGATCAGTGTATTACAGAGGTATTCGCCTGTCTCATGCGCGATGAAAAAATTGGCCGGGCTGTCGGTATACAAATATGGAGCGGGTGATGGGAATCGAACCCACGTTAGAAGCTTGGGAAGCTCCTGTTCTACCATTGAACTACACCCGCCGCTGAAGCGTATTCTACCCCGGGCCCTTGCAGGGCACTAGACAACCCTTTCGAGGCAGAAGTTCAGGTTAACCACCTTGAACCTGACAGGTACGGCCCGCAACTGGTAAAGTAGGATTTACGCAAATGCCTCCGGGCTGAACGTGCCTTCGATTCCCATAATTTATTTCTGGCTGACATTAGTATGCAGATCATCGTAAATGGTGAGCAAAAACAGGTGGATCCGGGCCTGACGGCCGCGGCCCTGGTCGAGTTGATGGGGCTGGGTGAGCGGCGTATCGCCATGGAGGTGAACCTGGAGATCCTGCCGCGCAGCCAGTATGCAGAACACACCTTTGCTGATGGCGATCGGATCGAGATTGTCCACGCCGTGGGCGGCGGTTGATCTGTCGACCCTCGCGAAAGGTTATAATCGCGATTTCCGCCCGCCCGAATTTCAGGATTGAACATGAGCAGCAGTAAACATGACACACCGTTGACCATTGCCGGTCAGACCTACCATTCCCGGTTACTCGTGGGCAGCGGCAAATACAAGGATCTGGACGAGACCCGTCGCGCAACCGAGGCCTCGGGCGCCGAAATCATCACGGTGGCGGTGCGGCGCAGTAACATCGGCCAGAATCCGGATGAACCGAATCTGCTGGATGCCGTTCCGCCTGACAAATACACCATCCTGCCCAATACCGCAGGTTGTTATACCGCGGATGATGCAGTGCGTACCTGTCGACTGGCCCGCGAACTGCTCGACGGTCACGACCTGGTCAAGCTGGAAGTGCTGGGTGACGAGAAAACCCTGTTCCCCGATGTCATGCAGACCCTGAAGGCCGCCGAGACATTGATCAAAGACGGCTTCAAAGTCATGGTCTATACCACCGACGATCTGATCATTGCCCGTGAACTGGAAGCGATGGGTTGCGTCGCTGTCATGCCGCTGGCCGCTCCGATTGGATCAGGGCTGGGTATCCGCAACCCCTATAACATTCGCTTTATTATCGAGGAGCTGAAGGTGCCGGTGCTGGTGGATGCCGGAGTGGGCACCGCCTCGGATGCCGCCGTGGCCATGGAACTCGGTTGTGACGGGGTATTGATGAACACCGCCATTGCCGGTGCGCAGGATCCGGTGCTGATGGCATCGGCAATGAAAAAGGCCATCGAGGCCGGGCGCGAAGCCTATCTGGCGGGTCGCATGCCGCGCAAGCAGTATGCCAGTGCGTCATCCCCAATAGACGGCACATTCTTCTAGCAGACGTTTGAAAACTATTGCGCTCGCCATTTCGGCGTTGCGACCGGACGCTAAATGCTCATTTACTACCGTGTAAACTGCGCTTTGTCGTCCTGTCGCGCCTTGTCCTGGCTTCGCTCATGACGTTTTCAAGCGCCTCAATGTAAGAAATAAGCCTGTATTTATTTTTTGCCGATCACGCCTTCCTCGCCTTTAATCAGGCGAGCGATGTTACTGCGGTGTCGCCAGAAAGACAGGATCGACATCGCCAGGGTGGCGAGGATCAGTTCCCAGACAGGCCCTTTGATTAACCAGACATACACCGGTGCCAGGGCCATGGCGATCAGTGCTGACAGGGATGAGATCTTCAATACCTTGGCAACGAACAGCCAGGTCCCGGCGGTGGCCGCTCCGGCCCACGGATTGAAACCGAACAGCACACCCAGCAAGGTTGCGACACCCTTGCCGCCTTTGAAGTGAAAGAACACCGGATACAGGTGGCCGACAAAGGCGGCAACGCCCGTCAGTGCCAGCACCTGCAGCGTGACTTGCAGATACACCGCGAGCAGCACCGGCAGCAGGCCCTTGAGCATGTCACCCAGCAGAGTAATGGCCGCGGCCTTCTTGCTGCCCAGGCGTAACACGTTGGTGGCGCCGGGATTGCCTGAGCCTCCGCTGCGCGGATCGGGCAGGTCCAACAGTTTGCAGACGATGATGGCCGAGGAGAGGGATCCAAGCAGATAGGCACCGAGTATCAGGCTGTAATCGAGTAATTGCATGGTGAAATTCCTTTGAATCAGGCCCGGATTATAGAGGGAACGCGGCAAGCCGTGTATAGTTGTGCGCCAGTTGATGACACGAAATTACAAGTGTATGGATATTATTTATCTCAGTGACCTGCGCATCGATACCGTGATCGGCATTTACGATTGGGAACGCCGTATCAAGCAGACCGTGGTGTTTGACCTGGAAATGGGTGCCGATATTCGCCAGGCCGCGGCCTCGGATCACATCGATGATACGCTTAATTATAAAGCTGTTGCCAAGCGTATTATCGGCTTCGTGGAAAAGAGCGAATATCAGCTGGTGGAAACGCTTGCCGAAAAAGTGGCAGAGATCATTTTGAACGAATTCAATGTGCCCTGGGTCCGGGTCAGGTTAAACAAACAGGGCGCGGTTCGCGGCGCGCGGGATGTCGGCGTAATCATCGAACGTGGCACGCAGACCTGATATGGCCCAGATATACATCAGTATTGGCAGCAATATCGATGCGGAAAAAAATATTCGAGGAGCGGTGCATACCCTGCGTGAAACTTATGGAGAGTTGGTTGTCTCCAATGTTTATGAAAGCGAATCGATCGGTTTTGAGGGCGACAACTTTCTGAACCTGGTTGTCGGCGCACAGACTGATATGCCGATACAGCAGGTCCTTGATAATCTGCATGACATAGAAAACCGGTATGGCCGGGTACGTACCGGGCCGCGTTTTTCTTCCCGGACACTGGATCTTGATCTGTTGTTATATGACGAACTCGATCTTCAGGAGCAAGGAATCGATATTCCGCGTCAGGAGATACTGCATAATGCCTTTGTTTTGCAGCCTCTTGCCGAAATCGCACCTCAGCTGAAACATCCTCAGACTGAACAAACCATGACAGAGCTCTGGCAACAATTCGACAAGCAGAGCCAGTCACTCTGGCCGATAGCATTTAACTGGTAAGCCTGTTCAGGCGTTCAGGGAACGTCCACCATCCACGGCCAGTATCTGTCCGGTCATATAGCCCGCGTCCCGAACCAGATAGAGAATCGCGTTGGCAATATCTTGCGGATCGCCGCGGCGCTTGAGAAACGTGCGCGAGATGATCTTTTCCTTGGCTTCGGATTCCAGGTTTTCCGGCCACAGGATCGCACCGGGCGCCACGCCGTTGACGCGAATCTCGGGACCCAGTTCAGCAGCCAGTGCCTTGGTGGCCATGGCCAGTGCCGCCTTGGCCATGCTGTAGATAGGAAAGTTTCGCAGGGGACGTTCGGCATGAATGTCGACGATGTTCACAATGCAGCCGGATTGTTGTTTTAGATAAGGAGCCGCCGCCTGGCTGAGAAAGAAAGGTGCCTTCACGTTGGAGCCCATCAGATCATCCCATTGTTCAAGATCGGCCGATTCAAACGGCGTGGGATAAAAGGACGAGGCATTGTTGATCAAAACATCCAGACGTCCCCAGACGCCGGCAGCCTGATTTACCAGCGGTTTCAGCTCGTCAGTGTGGTGCAGATCGGCCTGGACCAGTACCACGGAATCAGCACGTTGATGTTCCAGCTCCAGTTGCAGTTTCTCCGCGGCCTCGCGCGAGTGGCGGTAATGCAGCACGATATTCATACCCTGTGCATGTAACAGGCGCGCGGTAGTGGCCCCGATCCGGTGAGCCGCGCCGGTAATCAAAACCACCTTGTGTTCAGACATGCTGTGTTATCCTTCGGTATTCGCCACAGGTCGTACACTTTAACGCAATTAATCCATGAATACAGCGGATTCGAACTCCACGGGGACAGCCGGGCCACTGCCGCAGCGTCTGCGCTACAGTCAGGCACAACTTGCCGACTGGCCGTTACCCGGCCAGCTGGCACAGGAACACAGCCTGCGTCTTATCGAGAGAATTCATGAGAAAATCAACGCGGCGGGCGGAAGCATCTCCTTTCATGATTATATGCAGGCCTGCCTGTATGAACCGGGCCTTGGTTATTACAGCGCCGGGGCCAGCAAGTTCGGGGCTGAAGGAGACTTCATCACGGCGCCTGAAATATCACCCCTGTTTGCCGGTTGCCTGGCAAGATCACTGGCGCCTGTATTACAACAGGACAACGGCCAGGTCGTGCTGGAAGCTGGTGCCGGCAGTGGCATACTTGCCGCGCGCTTGCTCACGCACTGGCAGGAGCTCGATTGCCTGCCGCTACACTATTATATATTGGAGCTGAGCGCGGATTTACGTGCCCGGCAACGGCAGCAACTCGCGGAACATTGCCCGCAGCAGCTCGAGCGTGTGATCTGGCTGGACGAATGGCCGAATAATTTTGAAGGTGTGGTGCTGGCCAACGAACTGCTCGATGCCATGCCGGTGCATCGAGTGCACAAACGCAACGGCCTGTGGCATGAACAACGGGTCACTGTCGAACAGGAGCAGTTCGTGTTCCAGGAAAGAGAATTGCAAGATTCGGCACTTCGTCAGCGACTGGAAGCGATCGAACAGGATCAGTCTTTGCCCGATGACTACCTGACTGAAGTCAACCTGAATGCCGAACAATGGATTAAAACGCTGGGTGAGCATTTGCATCAGGGAGTGGTGTTATTACTGGATTATGGCTATCCGCGTCATGAGTTTTATCATCCCCAGCGCGATCGTGGCACACTGATGTGTCATTATCGCCATCGTGCACATGACGATACCTTCGTCTATCCCGGTTTACAGGACATTACCGCGCATATTGATTTCACCGCGGTGGCCGATGCGGCACAACAGTCCGGATTTGAAGTGGCCGGGTATACTACCCAGGCACATTACCTGCTCGACAATGGCCTGATGCAACAACTGGAACAGTTTCAGGACCTGGATGAATCACAATATCAGCATTATGTCAGTGAAGTTCGGCGACTGACCCTGCCGCAGGAAATGGGTGAAAGTTTCAAGGTCATGTTGTTAAACATGAACAGCAAGCAACTGCCAGCGGGTTTTGCCGGGCGAGATCTTCGCCACCAGCTATAACAGGAACCGGATATGCCGCTTATTCATATCATCATACTTGCAGTCGTCCAGGGGCTGACCGAGTTTCTGCCTATCTCCAGCTCCGCACACCTGATCCTGGTGCCTCGCTTCAGTGACTGGCCGGATCAGGGTCTGGCATTTGACGTTGCAGTGCACGTTGGAACGCTGTCGGCGGTCATCTGGTATTTTCGTCACGAGCTGATAAACATGACGCGTGACTGGGGGCGGTCCTGTCTCAAGCGGCATCAAACCGGTGACAGTCAGCTGGCCTGGGCAGTAATTCTCGGAAGTATTCCGGTAGCGGTTGCCGGCCTGTTATTCCATGACCTGGTTGATACCGCCCTGCG
>JASFNY010000023.1:0-12791 GCA_050116795.1 Thiohalophilus sp. | reverse complement strand
CGTTGTAACCGCGATCACGCCGGACGATCTCCAGCAGTTGTTGCATGGCTTCCTCGTGCCGGCCTTCGGCCGCATAGCGGGCACTAAGCTGATAACGGGCCTCGCTGTCTTTGGGATCATCCTCGATCCGCTTTTCCAGGCTGGAAATGTCCTCAGCCCCGTCCAGAGTTTCGGACAGCTCGAGCTGCGAATAGAGCGCGGTGACTTCCGGTGTCATCTGAATATCCATTGACAGGCTGTTGAGCAACTGGCGAGCATCGTCGTAGCGTTTTTCCCGCATCAGCACCTCGGCGAAACGCACCCGGTTCTGCATGTTCTTGTCGTCATCCAGAATAATCTGCTGCATCTGTTGCAAAGCGGTTTCGGTATCGCCCTGTTCATACAGTGCCACGGCCTGTTGCATTCGCTTGTCGGATTCACGTTCGATATGTCGATCCAGCAGAGTGCGAATTTCTCCTTCCGGCTGGGCCCCGGTGAACTCTTCGACAATCTGGCCGTTTTTTACCAGCTTGACCGTGGGCACGCTGCGTACACCAAAATGCGTGGCCAGTTGCTGTTCCTGGTCGATCTCCACCTTGGCCAGCTGGAACTGGCCCTGATATTCCTCGGCCAGCTTTTCCAGTATCGGCATCAGGCTCTGACAGGGGCCGCACCAGGTAGCCCAGAAGTCGACCAGCACCGGTACCTGGTGAGAGGCATCAATGACCTGGGACTGAAACGTCTGGGCGGTGACATCAAAACTGTACTGCGAGTTGCTCATGTTCAATCCTGTCGGTTAATGAAAGGTTTCGACGAATGTCCCGAACGGGACGCGAGCGAATTATACCTGTAATGGCCACCATTGCGCAGAGGCTGTAAACAGCAGGCCGGCCTCGATTGTGTGTTCGGGCCACAGCTGGCGCACCCCCTCGGCGTACAGGCGAAGTTGTTCCCGGTAATGATCGGCCAGTGCCGCCGGGTCCTCGTTTGCCACGCGGTGGGTCTTGTAATCGATCAGGGTGATCTTATCGCTGTCAATCAACAACCGATCAATTACTCCATTGATGATCTGATCTTGCCGACGATAGAGCAAGGGTAACTCGTTGTGCGTTTGCACGTGCGAGGCCGGTCGGAACAGGTTGGCCAGTTGCGGTGCATTGAAAGTCGCTATTGCTTCCTCCCAGCATGCGGTAAGCAGTGTTTCCGGAGCTTCGCCTGCCAGACGTTGCAGGGCGATTTGCGGTTTCAGTTCCGGTTCGCGGCACAGCCACTCCAGGCATTGATGAATGAGAATACCGCGCGTGCGGCCATCCTCGTCCCGAATGCCGCCCAGTTGCTGACCCGCCTGGCGGCTGGGTGCGATCTCTATCTGGCCGGGCGGCAGCGACAAAGGTTGCCGCAACCGCTCATCGATCCGGACGGGTGTCGTATCGGCCAACGGTGAAGGGGCGCTTATCGCCTGGGGTGTGTTACTGCTAATCAGGCTCACCGGTTCCTGCAGTTGTTCGAGTTCGATATCAAAGGCACCGGCAATTTGCCGGTACCAGCCACCGTCGCGGCTGGTTTGTCCCAGACTGCCGGAGATATAGAGTTTTTGCCGCGCTCGAGTGGTCGCAACATACAGCAGATTTGCTTCTTCGCGACGTTCAGCCTCCTCGGCACGCTCCATGACCTGCGTACAGACCGGATCGCGGTGGTCCTTGTCGGGCTGTAACAGAAAGTGGGTTGGTCGTGATTCTCCGGCCGGCCATTCGACCATTGTTTCGTGTGCCTTGCCGCGTTTTCTGGCATGCGCGCTGTCGATCAAAAAAACCACCGGGGCTTCAAGACCTTTGGCACCGTGAATGGTCATGATGCGCACCCGTGATTGTTGGCTGCTGCTGGCCGGTTCGTCGGGCGAATCCTCGTCACTCTGTTTCAGTTCTCGCAGCCACTGGGCGAAAGTCATCAGGCTGGGATAGCGACCGCTGTCCATCTCCAGGGCCAGCTCCTGGAAGCGGACCAGGTTGGCCAGTACGCGGGGCACATGATGCGGTGCAAACGCAGCCTGGTAACGGGCCAGCACATTGGACTCGCTGTAGATTCGATCCAGCAGATCGTGGACCGGAATATGCCCGGCCAGCAGCATCCAGTCGGCAAGATGCCGATGGGCACGATACAGCGGAGAATTCAAAGGCTGACCATCGGCCAGCTCTGCGAGACGATCAAACCAGTTGCCCTGTCCGTGCGAGGCCAGTTGCATCAGGTCAGTATCTTCCAGCGCAAACAGGGGCGAGCGCAGGATCCCCGCCAGGGCCAGGTTGTCGAATGGCATGCTCAGCCAGTTAAGCAGGTTGAGGATGTCCTGTACTTCGATACTTTCCAGCAGGGTCCCGCGGTTACCACTTAAATAAGGTATGTCCGCCTCGCGCATTGCCAGCTCGTACTCGGCAAGGTGAGTGCGCGAGCGTACCAGTAACAGGATGTCACTGTAATCGATTGGCCGGGACGGCTCGTCGGGTTTGTCCTGGATCGGCAGAGGGGCGTTGATCAGCCGCTGTATCTCGTCGGCAATCATTCGCGCTTCCCGGCGATAGCGGTTGGTTGTTGCCTCGGGCCGCGGTTGCTGCAGTGGATTGCGCAGGCCTTCCAGTGCCTGGGTCTCGTCATCTTCCTCACGTGCCGGCGGCAGCAGAATCACCTCACCCCACAGTTGCATGTGATGGGTCTTATGTTCCGGGAAGTCGGGTATCTGCTGTTGCAGTTCGCTGTCGTGGGTGAATAAATGGTTGACGAAATCCATGATCGCCGGCGCCGAACGCCAGGAGGTATTCAATGGCATACGTTCTGCCGCGAGATGTTCTTCCAGCCATTGCGTGGCGATCTCGAACAGGCGCGGTTCGGCACGTCGAAAACGGTAGATCGATTGCTTGGCATCACCGACCAGGAAAACGCTGCGCCAGCGTTCGCTTTCCTGGGCCAGTTCTTCCAGCAACGGCAGTAACAGTTGCCACTGGGTCGGGTTGGTGTCCTGGAACTCGTCCACCAGCAGATGGGCGATACGTTGATCAAGTTTGTACTGGACCCAGTGGGCGTTGTTTGCCTCGTTCAGTAACAGATAGGCTTTCCATTCCAGGTCATCGAAATCGAGCAGGCGCTGTTCGCGCTTGATGCGCTGATAATCATCCAGCAATGCTGTACCCGCCCGGTACCAGGCGCTGTTGACGAGGTAATTGCGTTGCGCCGCCAGTTGTGTACGCAGGCTTAGCAGGTGTTCGCAGAGTTGTTCATGCAACCTGATCATCTCCTCTGCGCCGGCTTCACCCAGTTTGTTTTGTAATGTCTTGGTGACTTCACGTTTGCGCGGATCACCGTCCTGTTTCAAAAAGGTAAGACTTAGTTTGTTGTATCGGGTTTCGATATCCTGTTGTGGATCCATCGCGCAATGCACTTGTGCCACGGTTTTATCGTTGGTCGGGTTTGAATGTTGCGACAATAATTCCGCAAAACGTTGGAGCTGTTGTTTGATTGATGTGTCATTGAGGAAAGCTCCACGCAGATCCGCATTCGGGTCGATCTGGAGTTGTTGTTGCAGCTGTTCGCAGGCCCAGTCGATCGGGTTTGCTTGTCCGCTGGTATACACCCACCAGTCACTACGGTGCTGCACAAACCGGCGCAGGGCATTGCGGGTGTTGTGTAACCCAAGCTGATTGAACAGCTGGCGCAAGCTTGTTGCCTGATCACTCTCCGGCATTCTGCCGGCATTGACCATCAGTGCCTCGTAGGCACTATCCAGCAAGGCACCGGTGCGTTCCACCAGTTCAAAACCGGGCGGTACGTCTGCTTCCAGTGGAAAGCGGCGCAGCAGTTCCTGGCAGAATGCATGGAAGGTGGTGGTACGCACACCGTGCGGTGTTTGCAGCAATTGCTGATAAAGCTGTCGGGCCGTTTGACGTGTGGCAGCATCCGGTGTCAGTTGCAGGCTTTGGAGTTCGGTATCCAGAGTCGTCTCATCGCACAGCGCCAGTTGTTGCAGGCGTTGCAGCAGACGTTGCTGCATTTCAGCAGCGGCCTTGCGGGTGAAGGTGATGGCCAGGATCGAATCCGGTTTGGCACCGTCAATCAACAACCGCAGGATGCGGCTGACCAGCAGGTAGGTTTTGCCGCTACCGGCCGAGGCCTGTACAGTCAGGTTGGCTTGCAGCGAAGGCGTCGAAGCTTGACTCATGTAACACTTCCTGTGTCCTGCCACACGGGTTTTCGGCATAACAGCACCATGTCACAATATTTACAGGTTTGTGCATCGCCCCAGGCCGGCAGGCTTTGACCACTGCGCATCTGTTCTACCAGTTGCTGCAAACGTTTACCTACCGCCCGGCTGAGTTCGTCCAGTTCTGATTCCTGCAAGGGATTATTCAGTTTGAGTGGTTTGTCCGCCGAGTCAAAACGCAGATAGGCCACCTCGTTCACCGCGGTATTTTCATCGCGTTGCTGTTGCAGCAGTGCATAAAACGGCAGCTGTACCGACTCACCGCTACTTACCGATGCCGCATCGGGAATCGTGCCGGTCTTGTAGTCGATGATCGCCATGCTCTCTGCGGACTGATCGATTCGATCCAGACGCCCGCGAATTCCAATCTCGCCCAGCTGTCCTTCGCTGCGCTGTTCGGTTTTTAGCACTCGCCAGCCGTCGGCACGCCGTTTAATCTCCCATTCCACATAAGCCGGAATGAAGGCCCGCCATTGATCCAGCCAGCCCTGGTGTTCAAAGTTGTCGGCCAGTACGTCGTCGAAGACTTGCCGGGAGATCGTTTCCAGCAGGCTGATCGCCTCTTCGCGATGGACTGCATCGAACGTGCCGGTGAAAGGGCCGGGCAGTCCGGGGACCTCGCTGTGCAGGGCCTGCAGGCAGAGATGGACCCGCTCGCCGTAATCGGCCTTGGAGAGCGCTTCGCGAATCTCTTCCGGCGGTTTGAGCTGCAGGCTGCGGGCCGCGTAGTACTGGTAGGGACAGTCCACCAGTTGCTGATAGTCGCTGGGCGAGAAGCTGTTGGGTATCAGTTCGTCGGTCAGCGCCGGCAGCGGCTGATGACTGGGTCCGGGTAATGGAATGTTTGGCTCACGTTCAATCTGTACGCGCTCGGCTTCGGCGGCCAACGTGGCCAGTTCGGCGTCACGCAAGGATGAATCAGGCCAGGTCTGATCGTGCAGGGTCAGAAGATGTTCCAGCCAGTGACTGATGACTACCGGATCGCCGTCCTGCTCGGCGCGGGCGGTGACCAGAACCGCCGGTGCCGACTCCAGCAGGCGTCGCAGGTGATAGAAGCGTTCCCGGTAATGGGCCTCGCCATGCGGCAGTCCCAGCTCCAGGCGTACCTGGTCATTGAAAAAAGGGCTGATGGGGGGGTGACCGGGCAGCGAGTCCTGTTCAGCGCCGGCCAGGATCAGGGCGTCGAACTGCTGCCACTGGCTCTGGGCCAGGCCCAGCAGTCGAACCTCTTGCTGGGTAGGACGCGGCCGAAAGTGGCTGCGTTCCAGGTGTCGCCCCAGCCAGGTTCTAAAATCGCCCCAGGCCAGCGGAAAGGCCTGAGCATCGACTCCACCCGCCAGCTGCTCCAGCAACTGCAGTAACCGGCTGCCAGCTTCGTCCTTCGCCAGGGCAACATCCATTTCCAGCGCTTGCAGGCTGGCTATCAGTTGCTGAATCCAGTGGGCCGCCGGATGCTGTCCACGGCGTAGTTTCAGCAGGGGGTCCGCCGCCGCTTCAAGCCGCTCGAGCAGATCCAGCAAGGGGGTGATATCCGCCTGGTTTTCCAGACGTCGACGGCGATCCTGTGCATGGGCACGGTAGCGATTGAGATTGCGGGCCACATTCTCGTGGCGAATGATGTCCTGTTCCAGGCGCCAGGTAGCCAGTCGTCGCTGATTGGGATCGATACCGACAAACACGAACGGCGACTTGAGCAAATCCAGCAGCGGCAGGTGGGCGAAGTCCTCTTCCAGACATTCCAGCCAGCGTTCCAGGGCTGCCGCGGCACTGGTGGTGGACAGCGCCCAGCCGGCGGCGTCGGCCAGTTGAATGCCGGCACGTTCGAGCAGGGCGCGTACCCGCCGGGCCAGGCGCCGGTTTTCGGTGACAATGGCGATTTGCTGTTTGCCGGCCAGTAACCACTGGCGCACTCGAATATCAATTGCCCGGGCTTCATGTTCGGCGTTGTCGGCTAGCAGTACCTCGAGCCGACCGGCGAGCGGGCTATCCGGCATTGCCTGTTGCAGTTCGCCGGCAGTATCCAGCAAGGCGGTCTCGCTGTGGCCAAAGACCACGTCCAGCAGCCGGCCGCTGGCTGTCTGTGAAGGCGGTTCTTCGGGAAGTGCCAGGGCCTCGGCCAGGGGTAACAGGTGTTGTTCAGGATAGCCGGGATTGTCGAGGGCGATTCGTCCGTGCAGGTAGAGTCGCAACTGGTCCCGCTGCAAGAGGTTTTGCAGCCAGGCCTGTTCGGCCGGTGCCAGCAGACGTGAGGCGGCAAGCCACAATTGTTGGTTTGGGGGAAGCGCTTCCAGGCTTTGTTGCAGTGACTGCAAATAGGCCGAGTCGGCATCGACCAGGTCGTTGGCGCGAATCTGTTCATGCCAGGCATGCCAGAGGCTGTGGATGATATCGGCCTCGCGGCTCAGGGTCTGGCGCAGGCGATCATGGACCCCGTAAGCCTGCTGCAACTGATCGAGAAAGTGTTGCGCGTCCTGCGGCAGACCGATCTCGGCCAGGGTCAGGGCCTGAAACAGGTTCTGGAGTTCGCCGGCCAGCAGCCAGGGGTTGGCCTGGTTAAACAGATGGCGATATGGCTGCAAAGCTTCGACCAGTAACAGCTCGGCACTGACCGGGGAGCAGATGCGCAGATCGGCCGGTTGAAAGCGGGCGGCCCACTCGCGCATGGAGAGCATCTCCAGACCGACCAGACCACGACAATCCGTATCGGCTGCGGCGTCCAGCAGGTGGCGGCGCAGCTGGACGCCAATCTGGGGTTCGTCGATCAGGATCGTGACGTGAGACAGATCGGGCAGACGGTCCTGGTTTGTCTGGATCAGATCCCGGGACAGCTGTTGCAGCGGATCGGCGTGGTAGGGCACCACCGTCACGTTGAGGCGATCACCTCGCGTCATGCCGTATCGCCGACGCCCTCAATGAGGTCAGCGTTCCAGGTATTTGAGTTTGTTAGGAACTCCGTCCCATTCCTTGGCGTCGGCCGGAGGCTCTTTCATATCGGTGATAACCGGCCACTCCTGGGCCAGTTCAGCATTGAGCTCGGTGAAATTTTCCATGCCGGCGGGGACATCATCCTCGGCAAAAATCGCTTCGGCAGGGCATTCGGGTTCGCACAGGGTGCAGTCGATACACTCTTCAGGATCGATCACCAGGAAGTTGGGTCCTTCATGGAAACAGTCGACGGGACAAACCTCAACGCAGTCGGTGTACTTGCATTTGATACAGTTGTCAGTGACTACGTATGTCATGTGCATGCTCCTTCAAAATCGATAATTGAAAGGTCGAACCCGGTGTGCTCGACGGTCAATTCACAATGCTAATGGTAGCGTGAAAGCCGGCCTGCGTGCGAGCCCGGCGAAATGTTGCTTATTTATCGAGCAGGGCCTTTAGCCGGTAGAGGGCCTCCAGGGCCTCGCGTGGCGACAACTCATCCGGTTGCAGTTTGGCCAGGGCCGTCAGCACTGCCGGTGGTGGCTCGGGTTTCTTTGCCGCCATTGCCGCAGGTACCGACTGCTGTTCCAGTTCCTGAAGCTTCTCCTGCGCCCGCGCGATCACCTCGCGTGGCACGCCGGCCAGGGCGGCGACATGCAGGCCGTAACTGCGGCTTGCCGGCCCCGGTTGAACCTGGTGCAGAAAGACGATTTGCTCACCATGTTCACGTGCCTCCAGATGCACGTTTTGGCAATGCGGAATCAACTCCGGCAGCTGGGTCAGTTCAAAATAATGGGTGGCGAACAGGGTATAGGCCTGTAATTGTGTGGCCAGTTCCCAGGCCGAGGCCCAGGCCAGTGCCAGGCCGTCAAAGGTGCTGGTGCCGCGACCGATTTCGTCCATCAGCACCAGGCTTTGTCGGGTAGCGTGATGCAGAATGTTGGCGGTTTCGGTCATTTCCACCATAAAGGTGGAGCGACCGCCGGCCAGATCGTCCGATGCCCCGATACGGGTGAAGATACGGTCCACCGGTCCGATGCGGGCTGAGCGGGCCGGGACGTAGCTGCCGATGTGCGCCAGCAGGGTGATCAGGGCGATTTGTCGCATATAGGTGGATTTACCACCCATGTTGGGCCCGGTGATGATCAGCATTCTAGTCTGATCGTCCAGTTTCAGATCGTTGGGGGTAAACGGGCTGCTCTGGGCCTGTTCGATCACCGGGTGTCGGCCGGCTTCGATTTGCAAACCCTCGTCATCGACCAGTTGTGGACAATGCAGGTCCAGACTGACCGCCCGCTCGGCCAGGTTGGTGAGTGCGTCGAGTTGCGCCAGCGCGCTCGCGCAACGTTGCAGCGCAGGATGGTCCCGGTTAATCCGGTCCAGGAGCTGATCGTAGAGAGCCTTTTCACGGGCCAGGGCCCGTTCGTTGGCGCTCAGTACCCGATCCTCGATTTGTTTCAGTTCCGGCGTGATGTAACGTTCCACCGCCTTGAGGGTCTGGCGGCGCTGGTAATGTTCGGGCACCGATTCGGCGCGAGCGCGGCTAATCTCGATGTAATAGCCGTGTACACGGTTATAACCCACCTTGAGATTGGCAATGCCTGACTGTTCACGTTCACGTTGTTCCAGCTCGGCCAGAATGCCGCCGACGTTGTGTTGCAGATCGCGCAGTTCGTCCAGTTCATCGTCATAGCCATCGGCGATTACGCCGCCGTCGCGCACCAGTTGCGGCGGATTGTCGATCAAGGCCCGTTGCAGTTCGTCCAGCAATTCGGGAAACGGCTGAGTCTGTTCATGCAGTTCGACCCGGAGTGGAGTCGTATCCTGCAGTTCTTCCAGCTGCCGATTGATCTCCGGTAATAACCCCAGTGCCGTGCGCAGTTGCTGAAGATCGCGGGGACGGGCTGACCTGAGGGCCACCCGGGTGAGTATGCGTTCGATATCGCCGATCTGACGCAACGGCTCCTGCAGTTCCTGGTAGCGATCTGCTTCGCACCACTGGCCGATCAGGGTCTGACGCTGACGCAGTAGTTCATGGTCGCGTAGCGGCCGATTGATCCAGCGACGCAACTGGCGACTGCCCATTGGTGTAACGCAGTGATCCATCACGCCGGCCAGGGTATGTCGATGTTGCCCGCTCAGACTCTGTTCCAGCTCGAGGTTCTGGCGGGTAGCTGCGTCCAGTAGCAGGCTCTGTTCCCGTTGTTCACTGACGATGGCATGCAGGTGCGGTAGCAAACCGCGCTGGGTCTCCTGCGCGTAGCGCAACAGGCAACCTGCCGCGGCAATTGCCAGCGGCCAGTTTTCGCAGCCAAAGCCGGCCAGGTGACCGGTTTTGAATTGCTCGCACAGCAGGCGATAGCTGCTGTCGTGTTCGAAGCTCCACGGCGGGCGGGTTTTGATCACTATGATAGGGGCGCTGATCTGTTCGGCGTTGAAGGATTCTTCAATCAGCAGCTCGGCCGGCTGCAGTCGCATCAGTTCCGATTGCAGGGCTTCTTCCCCCTGGAGCTGCTGAACACTGAAACGGCCGCTACTCAGATCCAGGCAGGCCAGTCCGTAATCTTGCTCGTTACTGAACAGGGCGGCGACCAGGTTGTCGCGGCGATCCTCGAGCAGGGCCTCATCGGTGAGGGTGCCCGGAGTGATGATGCGTACTACCTCGCGTTTGACCGGTCCCTTGCTGGTTGCCGGGTCCCCAATCTGTTCGCAAATGGCGATCGACTGGCCTAGTCGTACCAGCCTGGCCAGGTAACTTTCGACCGCGTGATAGGGGACGCCGGCCATCGGGATCGGTTCACCGGCAGACTGGCCGCGACGTGTGAGGGTGATATCGAGCAGTTCCGCGGCACGCCGGGCATCGTCGTAAAACAGCTCGTAAAAATCGCCCATGCGATAGAACAGCAGAATATCCGGATGCTCCGCCTTGATTTGCAGATATTGCTGCATCATCGGCGTGTGTTGTGGTGTCGTGGCGGTCCGGGACATGGCCATTGAGTTTATCGGGTTTGTTCTCAAGTGCCTAGTTGACCCGACCGGATATCAGGAAACGCCCGGACTTGCACCGGTGTCAGGGCTACCATACAGTTATCCTTATAATAAGAAATGCGATAACTATCTGTCTGACGACAGGGGAGACAGGATGCCGCGCGAGTTTGATGAAAAACGGGATTCCATCCGCGTTGATGTCGACTGTGCGATTCTCTTCAAGCCGCAGGGAATCGAAGATGAGCATACCGGGCGACTGGCCAATCTCAGTGGTCGCGGCATGATGTTCATCGCCGGCGACGAGATCAGCATCGATACCGAACTGGAGATTCGTATCGAACCGCAGAGCAATCTGAGCGGGCCCCTGCATGCCCTGGTCAGGGTGGTGCGTGCATCCAAGCAGCGCCGGGGCGACGGCTATGAAATCGGCGCCGTTATCACCGGAGTGCTGGATGACTGATGCTGCCGCCATATCTTTTTATACATTCGGCTTATGACCCAGGTGCCGAACGATGAAGCACTGCTGGCCCTGGCCCATCGGGTCAGCGAACGGCTGGGTGACAGCGGCCGGTTACTGGCGACGGCTGAATCCTGTACCGGCGGCTGGATTGCCAAACTGCTGACCGATGTGCCGGGTTGCTCGACCTGGTTCGAACGCGGCTTCGTCAGTTATTCCAACGAAGCCAAGCAGGAGTTGCTGGATGTCCCGGCCGCAATAATTGAAGAACACGGTGCTGTCAGCGAGGCGACCGTGCGGGCCATGGCCGAGGGAGCGATTCGCCACAGTCATGCCAGCCTGGCGGTATCGGTCAGCGGGATTGCCGGTCCCGGTGGCAGTCGGCCCGACAAACCGCTTGGCCTGGTCTGGTTTGGCTGGGCCCGGGCGGAGGATTCGGGTGAAGTGTCGATCGTCAGCAAACAACATGTGTTCAACGGCAACCGGGAATCTGTGCGTCGCCAGGCGGTAGCCTGCGCGCTGGAAGGGATACTGGAACAGGGTGCCGACTGAGGATTCCCGCCAACGGCTGTTTTTTGCTCTCTGGCCGCCGCTTGAATTGGGCCGGCAGATGCGCCGCGTGGCGGTGAAGGCTTTCTCCGATTCAAATGTCCGCCACCTGCAGGCCGATCAAATTCATCTTACGCTGATCTATCTTGGGCCCAGTGACCCGGCTCAACGTGAATGTGCCGAAATGGCCGCCGAACAGGTCAGCGCGGCGCCATTTGATCTGGCGCTATCTGTCCTTGGCTACTGGGCCAGGCCCCGCGTCGGCTGGATCGGGCCAGTGAAAACCCCCACTGCACTGGATTCGCTGGTACAGCAGTTACAGCAGCGGTTGCCCGAATGCGGCTATAACCTGGACACCCGCCCCTGGCAGGCGCATATCACTCTGGTGCGCAAGCTACGCCGTGATCCGCTCCACCGTGAATTGGCGACACCACTGCACTGGCCGGTAGGTGATTTTGCGCTGGTCGAGTCTCAGACTTTGCCGACCGGTGCGCAATACCGGATTCTGCATCGCTGGCCATTGCAATCCATTGCGGAGTAGCTGCAACGGAATCTTTGTTCACGGTCTAGGCCATGACCGCGATAGTGTGAAATAATGGCTGCGGAATCGAGTGGGGGTGGGACCAGGGAGTGGTTTCATCCGACATGCTATGGGAGTAAAACCATGGATGCAGATAAGAAGAAGGCGCTCAGTGCTGCACTGAGTCAGATTGAAAAGCAGTTTGGCAAGGGTTCGGTCATGCGAATGGGCGATGGACTGGCCGTCCGCAACGTGGAATCAATTTCCACCGGCTCGCTGGGACTGGATATCGCGCTTGGCGTGGGCGGTTTGCCCAAGGGTCGCGTGGTCGAAATCTACGGACCGGAATCCTCCGGTAAAACCACCCTGACACTGCAGGTCATTGCCGAATGCCAGAAGGCCGGCGGTACCGCGGCATTTGTCGATGCAGAGCACGCACTGGATCCCCAGTACGCAGCCCGTTTGGGTGTCAACGTCGATGACCTGCTGGTCTCGCAGCCGGACACCGGTGAACAGGCTCTGGAGATTACCGATATGCTGGTGCGATCCAGCGCAGTCGATGTCGTGGTGATTGACTCGGTCGCGGCCCTGACGCCCAAGGCGGAAATCGAGGGTGACATGGGCGATACCCACGTCGGCCTGCAGGCCCGTCTGATGTCCCAGGCGCTGCGCAAACTGACCGGTAACATCAAGCGCTCCGGTACGCTGGTTATTTTCATTAACCAGATACGTATGAAAATCGGCGTAATGTTTGGGAATCCCGAAACCACCACCGGCGGTAACGCCCTCAAGTTCTACTCCTCGGTACGACTCGATATCCGCCGCATCGGCGCCATCAAGAAGGGCGACGAGGTGATCGGCAACGAGACCCGGGTCAAGGTGTTAAAGAACAAGGTGGCGCCGCCGTTCAAGCAGGTGGAATTCGATCTGCTCTACAACGAGGGTATCTCGCGCGAAGGCGAGATCATCGATATCGGCGTGAAGGAAGGCCTGGTGGATAAATCCGGTGCCTGGTACAGCTATAACGGTGATCGGATCGGCCAGGGCAAGGACAACGTGCGAAACTTCCTCAAGGAGCATCCGGAGATCGCCCAGGACATCGAGGGCAAGATCCGCGATAAGCT
>JASFNY010000022.1:0-12977 GCA_050116795.1 Thiohalophilus sp. | reverse complement strand
GCCGATGTTACTCCCCGGACATTGCGCGGTGCCGCCTATGGTCTGCGACAGGCACTCGATACGGTGGGTGCGTTTATCGGGCCGTTGCTGGCGGTGCTGTTGATGCTCTGGTTGGCGGATGACATTACCAGTGTCCTGTGGATCGCCGTGATCCCGGCTGCCATTACCGTGGTGTTGCTGACGCTCGCGGTTCAGGAACCCGAATCCCTGCGACATGCCGCGGCTGCTAACAGAACTTTGACGCTGAAAGATGTCGGGCAGCTGTCATCGCGTTACTGGCTGGTGGTAGCCTTCGGTGCGGTCTTTACCCTGGCGCGTTTCAGCGAGGCGTTTCTGATCCTGCGCGCGGAGGATATCGGCATCGCCATTACCTACGCCCCGGCCATCATGGTAATCATGAATATTGTGTACGCGCTGTTTGCTTATCCGGCGGGAGTGATGGCCGATCACTTTTCGGCACGTACACTGCTGATCTTCGGCCTGAGTGTGCTGGTGATCGCGGATGTCATCCTCGCCATGTCCGAGGTGCCCTGGCTGGTTTTTCTCGGCGCGGGTCTGTGGGGTATGCATATGGCGTTTACGCAAGGGCTGTTCGCCAAGCTGGTCGCGGATACCGCACCGGTCCGGTTACGCGGCACGGCCTTCGGAATTTTCAGCCTGGTGACAGGCGTGGCGCTGTTACTGGCGAGTGTGATTGCCGGTACATTATGGAGTTTATATAGCGCCAGCATTACCTTCCTGGCCGGTGCGGTGTTCTCAATCATCGCGCTGATGGGCTTGCTGTTTTATCGCCCACGAATCCGGACGGTAAAAACGGTTCGTTAGTCGCTGAATTCCACCAGTCGTGGCACCCCCGATATCGGATTAAAGATTACACCGGCGCGTTTGTCGCGAAAGGGCGCCGATCCCTGGCGCCGGTTCACTTATATCGCCTAGGTCAGAGGTTTCCATTTGCCAGACTCTTCACGTTGCGCGACGCTGCCATCCTGATTGATGCAAAGCAGGTGCAGCCAGTTGTTATCAACCAGTTGGCGGACGAGATCATGGCGCGAAATGATGTCGTCCATGGCATCGGTCGGTGCCTCGATGAACACGCTCAGTCGTTGTGGTTCATGTACCCACTGCTTGCCGTCATGCAGTGACTGCATCGGCAGTCCGACGCGCAGGTCACCACCGTTGCCTTCCAGCACGCCGATGGCACCGCCGACGATATTGTGCAGCACCTTGTTGCCGCTACCGAAGGTCTGGTTGTCGACTACCGAGCCGTAGTACTGCATGTTGATCCAGTTGGCTACGACCATCGGTGCGGTCATGATTAGCTCCAGTATCTTGAACTCATCGTCTTTCTGCCAGTGATAATCGTGCAGAAAGGCGCGGCCACCGAGATCAGTTCCATGAGTACGCTTGCGCGGGGCAGCAATGAACGCAGCATTATTGGCCAGGGCCCACTCCGGTCGCACCTGGGACCAGTCATTTGCACGCCGGTACATGTCGGCGGTGACCACCTGGTCTGGCAGGTTGGCGGTACCCATTACGGTGGCGCGTTGCATGCGGGTCAGATCCCCGGCTTCTTCCAGCCACTCGCGCAGTTGTTCAAGTTGTTCCGATAATGTCTCGGGCATCGCCTCGGTGTCGAACAGGCGTACCTCGTCGGTGGTGGTGTCATGCAGTCCGGCCAGGAACCAGGTGTCCGCCGGGATCACGATGCCGCGCTCCAGCAGACCCCGGCGTACTTCGGGCTGGTTGAGCAGTTTCGCGACGACTCGGGCGCTGGCCTCGCCGGTCTGACCGGCACAGGCGCCGCAATCGAGGGCGGTGGCATGCGGGTTGTTGACCGTGCTGCTGCCATGCCCTGCAAGCAGTACCAGGGGGGCAAAATTATCCGTCATGCCCATGGCACGCAGAATGCGCTCGCCATGATCGACCCAGTCGCTTTGTGGAATGCCGGTCGCTTCATGTTCGACGCAGTTCGAACCCTGCTGCGTAGCGTCAATAGCGGGTTCGAGTTGATCGACGAGTTGCTTGCCGAGACCCTGTTTAACCGGGTCGGGTACCGGACGACTCCAGCCAAAGCTGTCGCTCAGCAGTTTGGGCGCATACATCAGGCCGGCGGCCTCGACGAACGAGAAACATGATGAAGCGGACAGCTTGAAGCCTTTCCATGCCTTGGCAAGACCAAGGCGCTGGCGACGTTTGCCCAGCACTTTCTCGTTGGTTTCGTCATCGCCCTTGATCCGTTCGCAAACCCGGTTGGCCGGGTTGAAGATCACCGGCACATGAGAACGGGCTTTACTGGCTCCCAGGGGCAGGTACTCGATAAAGATGCCAAAGAAACCCGCGAAGCCGATGGTCTGCACTGTCGGAGCGACAGTTTCCAGTGAGCGACGGAATACCTCGGAGCGCACGTCGATACAAAATGCGGCCTGCACCGAAGGACGGGTCGCGCTCTGCTGGTTTTTGTTCGCTGTGGAACTGAATGCGGAAATGACCTGGCGTTGGAAACCTATCTCCATGGCATTTAGCATGATGCGATCAATCTCCGCCGCGGCCTGACGTTTAATGGAAGGCGGTCGCATGCTGGCTTCCAGCATTTCACGCCATTGCGCCACAAGCGCCGGGCTGCGCTTTTGCTCGAACAGCAATACGTCCCACATGATCCTGATAGCCAGCAGATCGATGATGGCATCGTCCTTTTTGCCTGACAGTTCCGCCTGCCAGCGCAGGTAGCGGGTCCAGGCGGCCCAGCCACCGATACTCAGCAACGAGGCATGCAGATAACGCTCGAGCGCATCTTCCGGTATACCCAGCTGTTGCACCGCCCAGGCAATGGCTTCACGCGGATCTTCCGGCAATTGGCCAATAGCGCGGCGAAAATCACCGATGCCCATCATCGCGGTGCTGCGGTCGACCGACGCCGCCTTGAGCCAGGCCTGGTACAGCGACAGGTCACGCCAGGGCATACTGATGGTGGCCTGGCCCATGTCGAAATAGGCGGCACAATGCAGGCTGATGCGATCAGTCACAAAGCTGCTCCACAATCCACCCTCGACCCGCTCCAGGATTTCACTGACCGGGGCCATGCCCATCTTGGGTTGCGGGGCTTTCATCGCCAGAGTGCGTTCTATGGTTTCAACATCCAGCTTGCTGCCGGAACGGTCAATCGCTGTTTGCAGGTCTTCACGACTGATGCGGCCGGATTTCAGTTGTTCCCGGTAGTAGTCACGTGACATATAGATGCCATGGCCGAGAATCCGCGCCAGAGTGTCTGAGGCATCCTGAAACGTTTTGTCGCTCAAACCGAAAAATGGATTGACGGCAACGAAATGTTTCAGTGGCCACAGTGGCGCAATTCGCGAGCATGCTGAATCGATATGACTATCCAGTTGTACCAAAGACATGATGTTCTCCTTTCCAGCTGTATCATTCTGACCAGGTATGCCGGACTGACGATTTGCGATAATGGTTGCGTCGTCGGCTTTTTCACAAAGGATCGCTTTGTTGATACGCATGGTTAGCCTCCGTAGATATGAGCAACGGAATGAGGCGCAGGCCAGATACGTTGCAGCACACGGGTTATGTAAACATCAATATAAAATCCGTTATATAAATGAACGTAGAACCTGTCGCGAAGTGAACCACGACCGGACTGGAACGCCTGTTGGATGAACAGCAGACAGATAAATACAGCGATAATCAGCGACACGATTACAATCTCAAATGTGCCGCCTGTATTACTTGCCGGCAGTACACTACCGGCAATCGCCAGCTCAAATCCGTGGTGCAATGCAAAGTAGGCACTGCACACGATCAGGCTCAGGCCCAAGGCGCGTGACAAAAAGGCCAGGCCGTTTTCCAGGTGAAGGGCCTGAAAAAGCAATTGGGTCATGGCTATCGCGACGATTGATCCGGCGGCCAGCAGGGCCGGTTGTTCATCCAGCGTGACACCAAACAGTGCGCCGATTCCCAGCGTCATCGATACCGCGATGATAATTGCCGCGCCGCGTCGCCAGAGTGGTGACTTTTGTTTCGCATAAGTGATAGCAGGTGCGCGAAAACTATCCACGCTGCTGCCTGATGCCAGGAAGGCGTGTGCCTTGTACAGGGAATGGGCGACCAGGTGCAGCATGGCCAGGCTGTAGAGGCCAAGACCACATTCCAGCAACATGAAACCCATCTGTGCCGTGGTGGACCAGGCAAGTGATACCTTGACGCTGGTCTGCGTCAGCATGACCAGTGATGCCAGGGCCAGGGTAACCAGGCCGATTACCGCCAGCAGTCCCAGTGCGATGGAAGAATTCGACATGACAGGACTCATGCGAATCACCAGGAAGGCACCGGCGTTGACAATACCGGCATGTAACAGTGCCGATACCGGCGTTGGTGCTTCCATAACCTGGATCAGCCAGCCATGCAGTGGGAACTGTGCGGACTTGAGTGTGGCGCTGACGACGATCAACACGGCCGCCCAGTGCAAGGTGATTGGCATCGAGTCATCCATGTTTGCCATGAGCTGGAACATTTTCTCGAACTCCAGCGTGTTGAGCGTGGACCCGATCAGGAATATGGCAATCAGCAGGCTGATGTCCCCGATACGGCTGGCAACGAATTTTTTGTGCGCGGCCAGTACCGCGGCCGGGCGATCCTTGTAGAACATCAGCAATTGATGCAGGCACAGGCTGGTGGCAATCCAGGCCAGCGAGAACATCAACAGGTTGCCGGAGATAATCAGGGTCAGTATGGCGGCCAGAGTCAGGCTCAGCCATTTATGAAAGCGACCCTGGTTGGATTCGCCATCCAGGTAGTTGCGAGAATAGCGTGACACGATGACGGCCACGAACGACACCAGCAACAACATGATGACAGTCACGCTGTTGACATAGGTACTGATGGAAAATGCGCCCACATCACCGGGTAATGATATGGAAAGCAGACTCCATGTGTATGTGTGTTCGAAGCGATACAGCAATGCCACCAGAACGGCGCTGGTGAGCGCCAGCCAGGCAGCTATACCGTTCAGCCGGGCGGTGATTCGTGGTCGGGCATTGGCCCAGGATGTCGGGACTAGTCCCGCCGCGAGCAACCACAGCGGTGTCGTCAATACCAGTAAGGCTATTAATGTAGTCAGGGATTGCATTACAACCTCCTTTGACAATTTCGCGTAATGGATAAACCCAATGACGCCTCACTGGCACCATGGGTATTTACGACACAAGACCCATCGTTGCGCTAAAGATTATCGAAGGAGGGTGATAATGAATAATGAATAGTTCTTACAGCATGTATAGCGTGTTAGCTATAGATGTTAACCATAGTAAATAGCCTATAGAAGGCGGGTAGAGTTAGTGCGATAAAACAGGTGACTGCTGAACGAATATCAGCAGTTTATTTTCACCTTGATTATACAGAGTGTTTATTCGGACTCAGTCCCTGAACTTGACCAGCCGTGTGACCTGGATATCCTGGATGAATACCACGCCCGAATGTTCATTGTAGAAGGGTGCCAGGCCTTCGAGGATCGGTTTCACCAGGTCTTCCGGTACCGCGGCGATGATCATGATCAGCACGTCATCCTCGTTGAACATCAGGTGGCCTTCGTGAAAACCGTGGCTACCCTTGCCGGAAAGGTTGTTGATAATGGTGTAACCCTTGACGCCGGCCCGATCGAGTACGTCGGTCGCAAAGGCCTGGTGTTCACCACCGAGAATGATTTCGAGCTTTTTCAGTGGACTGAAATTCAGGTTTTTCATGCTGCGCTGTACTCCCTGTTCTGATTGTTTGGATTGACGCCGGTTAACGGCTGGCTTTGCCAGCTATCGTTATCATATAGATAGGCGGTTTGTTCCCGGGGGTCGACGATCACTAACCGGATCCAGTTGTTACGTACCAGGTTCTTTACCGCGGCCACTTCCTCAACCGCCTGCCTGGCATGCTCAAACGGTGCCTCGATGACTGTAATCAGCCGTAATGGTTGGTGATAGGGGCGACCTTGCTGCAATACGGTCTGCGATGGCAGGCCGGTACGCAGGTCACTGAGATTGCCGGTCATGACCCCGAAGCGCCCGGACACGTTGTGATATACCTTGCTGCCGCTGCCGAAGCGTTCGTTATCGACCGTGGAAAAATAGTGTTCCATGTTGATCCACTGGCCGACCACCAGTGGACCGGAGAGGATGCTCTCCAGCAAGCGACGCTTGGGATCGGCGTTATAGTCGTAGGAATGCAGGAACGCGCGTCCCTCCAGGCTGAACTGGCGAGTCAGATCACGCCGACCGATAATGAAATAGGCGTTACCTGACAGACCCCACTCGGGACGTACCTGGGACCAGTCCATGGAATTGCGCTGCGCGTCCCGCTTGGCTTTACCGGCATCGATTTTTGACGGTGTCAGTTGCAGTTCCGGCATGCGCTCCTGGGCGCACATTCGTGCGGCGCCGGTCAGGCCGTTACGCAGTCGATCAAGATATACCACGTGGGTTGAGGGCAGGTTGTCCAGATCGAACAGTCGAATTTCATCGGTAGTGGTATCGTGCAGTGCCGGGACAAACCAGGCATCATCGGGAATCTCAAAACCCTGATCGTGCAAACGTTTGCGTACCTGAGGTTTGTTGGCCATTTGCGCCAGGGCCCGGGCATTAGTCAGGCCGTGGTTCCCGCCGCAGGCCCCGCAGTCGAGTGCCGATTCGTAGGGATTGTTCTCCGAGGTGCTGCCGTGTCCGACCAGCAGTATAAACCGTGACAGATCCTGAGTCAGACCGATCGAGTGCAGTGCCTGGGCGACGAAATTGGCCTGTTCGTCGAGACTGAAACCGATCCGCGCGAGTTCTTCCATCTGCAGTTGTGCAAAGGCAGGATCGATCCGGTAGACCTTGCGCAGGCGCTGGATAAAGGCCTGCTCGCCAGCTTCGTCGAGCTGACAGGCTTCGCGCAGTGCCGGGGCCGAGCTGGCATTGCCGAGCGCCGCCTCGCGCAGCTCGCGTACCATGTCATCGGTAATCATTTCCGGTTCGAGCTCGCACTCCTGTTCGATCGCCTTGGCGACAACAGCGCGCTGCACAGCGCGGACGATGGAGTCGGCCTGCTGGCGATCCAGCTTGTCGAGCAACAGGTGGGTGTTCGGTTTGTCGCGGAACAGACGCTTTCGCCAGCGGTTGTAACTGACAGGCATGAGTGTTTTGCCCACCATGTCCAGGCCAAACAGCATGCCGATCGCTTCCACGGTGACATACGGGCTGAGCACCGACTCCTTGAGTTCGTGCAGCAGTTTTTCCAGCGCGGTGACCGCCGCCATGTCCTCGGAAGGCGAGCTGGCAATTTCCAGTGCCAGGTTTTTCGGTTTCAGTAGCACCGGACACAAATGGGTTTCACTGCCCTTGCCCAGTTCCATAAAACTGATCGGCACGCCAAAGAAACCGGCGATACCGAAGGTCTGGTAATCGCCCGCGCTTTCGAGGTGCCGGCGAATGCGTTCCGAACGGGTATCGATGCAAAACAGGGCCTGGGCGAACGGACGCTTGTCACGTACCGACGACGGCGCCGGATTGATATTTTGTATGAGGCGGTTGGTGGCATGGGCTTCCATCGCACGCAGCCAGATCATGCCTTCCTCGTTTTCAAAATCATGTAATAGCTTTAGCAGCGTCGCCAGTTGTTCTTTGCTGAGTGATTCCAGCGCTTCGATATTGCCGGCCCCGGTTGCCAGTTCGCGAAGACGCTGTGCCTGTACTTCGGCCTCGTGATGACGTTTTGCCTGTGCATACTCGGTGAACAGTTTTTCGATCTGTTTTGCACGTGGCCGCGCCAGTGCCTGTTCGACGTGCCGGGCATAGGCAGGCAGGATCGACCCGCTGTGTAACTCGTAACGCAACCAGGCTTCATGCGGCCTGGAGTTGATGAGTTCTTCAATGCTTTCACGGTTGATGGGGATTCCCTTGCGGCCACGTTCGCCGAGCAAGGCCTGCGCCAGGGTCAGGCGAATGGCGAGAAAGTCGACCAGGTCGGCCGGGTAGCGCCGGTTCCAGTAGTAATGCTTGGCCGTGGCACGCCAGCGGATAAAGCCGGCCCAGCCGTGAAGGCGCGACAGCTCACGTGAGAAGTAATTGACCCATTGATCTTCGGGCACACCCATGACGCCCATCACCGAGGCAATGACACCTTCCGGGCTCTGTTCATTGGCCAGGATACGTTTGATGTGCAGTCCGCGTAAAAACAGTCTTGCATTGCGTATGGCCAGGTCGCGCCAGGCGGAGAACAATCCCTGTTTGCGTCCCGGCATCTGCCAGACGGACTGGCCCTCGTCAAAGAAATCGAGACAGCTTTTGATCACCAGTTCGTCCAGCTCGGTGCCTATACCGGTGCCATAAAGAGCGTCCACGGTTTCGTAGACCGGACGATCACCCAGCAAGGCAACATGAAGCCTGGCGGTAATCGTCTCAGGATCAACAGGCGTATCGGTCCGGGATTGCGAATTATGCATGGCAGCATACACATCCCCGGCATTCGCCAGCGAACAGGTCTGCGTGACGGGTTGTTCGGTCCGGGTCAACAGGGTCATCAGCCAGTGCGACAGATCGATATCGTCCGGTGATTTGTGTGTCGCCAGAAAGCTGTTTATTTCGGCCGCCATGGCATCGCGATCCACCTTGCCTTTTGCCAGGTAGCGTTGATATTCGGCACGCGCAAGAAAGCCACGACCATGAAACAGGCGAGTGCCGGTTTTCACCGCCTTGTGGAAAGGCAGGTGCTCCAGGCCATGCAATGGGTTGTGATGGATAAATGAGCGCATGGGCCAGAAAAACGAAATTGGCTCGCCGGCCACGTAGAGCATGGCGCGGATTTTCAGTTGTTGTCCCAGCGGCAATGTCATGACAGTTCTCCCAAGCCATAAATACCTGCCACGACCAGCAGCAACAGGCTCAGGGTGAACAGCCAGGTGGCGGTGCGGTTCATGTCCATGACCTGGTGTTCACTGGCGGGACCGGTGATCAGCCCTTGCAGCAAGCGGGCGCCGGCCCAGCTCCAGAGCAACCAGACACCGGCCAGGCCGAATGCCACGGCAGGCATTCTGGTGATTGCCTGCAGGATAATGGCAAGCATGATGAAAAAGGCCGGGAACAGGGGCGTGGCAATGATCGCCAGTACCACGAAGACCAGTATCGTGGAGAAACGCGGGATCGAACTGGCCAGGCCACCATACAATCCGGTATAGGCCGCGCCAAAGCGGCGCTCGAGACCGGCGCCAAGCAGGGCCAGCAGTGCCAGCGGAATGCTGAAGCCAAGCGCATACAGGTGCAGGACCACCGCCGGTGTTCCGCTTTGCAGCGCAATCCAGAGTAATGCCCAGGCCGAAGTGGCCAGGTAGCCACTCCACTGGCCGACATCGCGCAGGGCCAGGGCACGCAGGGCATACAGGCCCGAAGTCACCAGTGCCAGAGGGATGATCCAGTCGGGAAGCGTCGGTGCCAGTGTCAGGGCTATTGTCAGGCCGGCCTGCGGCCAGAGTAACAGCAGCGCCGCGCGCAGAATGACATGACGGCTATGGGCCAGCAGAAAATTAAATCCGGCACTCAGCGGAAACAGGGGAAGAAATATCCCGGTTAACAGAATATACGGCAGTTCGCTCATCTCACACCCACCTCAACCAGAGGTTCAGTCGTCCGGCGACTGACAACAGGCTGCGCGTCAGTCGGGCATAGATGTCGGCAATATAGAATTCACGTGAGACCAGCGCGTAGAACGTCAACCACAGCCGATTCGCAAAACGGCTTCGGCGATTGCCATTCTGATTGGTGAAATAAGTTATGACCCAGCCGAAGATGATAACCAGCGAAATCAGCACCATCATTACATCAAACCAGAACAGATCGATATCCGCCGCGGAATAGAGTTGTTCACGGTATGCCGGGTCCGGATACAGGAACAGGTCGAAAGCGTGACTGATCAACGTATAACCGAGCACCACAACAGCAAAGGAAAAAATGCTCAGCGTGATCAGGCGGCGCAGGTTCTCCGTTCGCATTCGGTAAGTGGCAAAGATCAACTGCGCACCGGTAATCCAGCCAAAGAACAGCAGCACGATCGCGCTTTGTTTCTGGAAATAATCCTGTGACACCAGCCAGTGGGCGGTAACCAGGATGACGATCGGCACGGCCAGGGTGATTGCAGCCATCAACAACCAGGGCAGATTCTGTCGTGCCGGGCGCCGTTCGACTACGAATGTATAAAGCTCATCCTTGGGGACGCCGTCATCCTTGCGCGCGGCATTGATCACACCGCCTGCACTGAGGAACAGCGTACCCTTGAACAGACCATGTGCAATCAGATGGTAAATTGCCAGCGAGAATGCGCCGATCCCGCACTCCATGATCATGAAACCCATCTGTCCCATGGTGGAGTAACCCAGGGATTTCTTGATGTCATTCTGGGTGAGCATCAGAACTGAACCGATGACTGCCGTGAACAGGCCAACGATAAACACCCAGTGCAGGATTCCCGCGCTGTGAATGAAAAACGGCGAGAAGCGGTTTATCAGAAAGCCGCCGGCATTGACGATACCGGCATGCATCAGGGCCGAAACCGGTGTCGGGCCGGACATGCTGTAGGGTAGCCAGGTATGCAACAGAAACTGTGCCGAGCGGGCAAATGCCGCCATGGCAATCAGTGCCGCGATCACGTCTGCCAGCGGCAGCCCCAAAACGTGGTGCGCATCCGGCGCGGCAATGATTTGATCGAAAATTGCCGACAGCGACCAGGTCCCGTAGGCCTGGTAAAGCAGTACCGCGGCAAGAACCAGGGGCAGGTCCCCGATGCGATAGGTAATCTTGGTCCAGAAGGCATACCGGAAAGCGGATGTGTCCAGCGTGTTATGGCCGAGCAGGAAATAGAGCAGGACACCGACCAGGTGCCAGGCCACAAGCAGGCTGAGCAGATCGCCGGCGGAGACCATGACCAGCAGAGTGGCGGTCATCAGATCCAGCAGCACAAAAAAGCGGGTATAACCCGCTTCCTCTGCCATATAACGCAACGAGTAGATATGGACGATGAGGCTTATGCCCGAGATCACGACTGCCATCAGGCTACTCAGCGGGTCGAGCAGCAACTGAATACCGTGATACAGGTGCACGCTATGCGGGCCGTGGCCGGCCAGAGTCATCCAGAGGGCGATTATCGCCGCAACAAACGTCAGCAGCGTACCAGTCACACTGATCCTTCCCACTTGCCGCCCCAGGGGTGTTGCCAACAGGTGGGTCAGCAATGCCGAGAGAATCGGTAATGCAGGAACCAGAAGGATGATTTTTTCCATACTATTTAACACTCGTCACCAGCAAACGGGCCTGCTGCCAGTGATGCAGCATCATCCCGTTCATTAACCCGGATAAGTCTATCGGTATAACCGATAGGGAAATATCGATATTACAAATGGGATTGATTGCCTTTGAGCTATACATGGCTGATGGCGGGGCTTTCAAAAATACAACCATTTAATGCAGGGAAATTGTTTACAAAGACACCACGCTATTTATATAGGCGGTGTGGCGCGCAGATGTTTTTCCTGACTTCTTAGCCTCTATCGCCTAAGCTTGAAGGCATCCCTGCTGGAGCTGAAGTCCGTATGAGAGTCGCGTTGTTTGCCACCTGCCTGGTTGATCTGTTTCGTCCCGCTGTCGGTTTTGCTGCTGTAAGGTTACTGGAACAGGCCGGTTGTGAAGTGATCGTCCCGCCCGAACAAGTCTGTTGCGGACAACCGGCATACAACAACGGTGATAAACAAACGGCCCGTGCCATTGCTCGACAGGTGATCGATCGCTTTTCAGAGTTCGACCACGTGGTGGTGCCATCGGGTTCCTGCGGAGGAATGATTGCTACGCATTATCCGGAACTGTTTGCAAAGGATGACGATTATTATCCACGCGCGGTCGCCCTGGCTTCGCGTTGCCATGAGCTGACACACTTTCTGTCCGAGGTAATAGCTGTTGATTCCATCGAGGCGCGCTATTCGGGCAGGTTGACCTATCATGATTCCTGTTCCTGCCTGCGCGAATTGAACATAAAACAACAACCCCGTTCATTACTTGAAAAAGTCGAGCAACTCGAACTGGTTGAAATGGCGGATACCGAGAGCTGTTGCGGATTTGGCGGAACGTTTTGCGTCAAGTATCCCGAAATTTCGACCCGCATGGTCGATGACAAAATCCGCGCTATCCAGGAGAGTGGCGCGCATACCCTGGCTGCGGCAGACCTGGGGTGCCTGTTGAACCTGGCGGGTCGCCTGAAACGCGTCGGCTCCAAGGTGAAGGTCTTTCATGTTGCCGAGATCCTGGCAGACATGGCGCAGGGTGAGGGGATTGGTGAGGCCGACACATGAAACAGACTTCCCACTCCTTCAGGAAAAATGCCCGGCATGCCCTGCAGAATACGGTTTTGCAACGGGCACTGGCCAATGCCAAGCACGGTTTTATCTTCAGGCGGCGTGCTGCGCTCGATGCCTTGCCTGAATTCGAGGCACTGCGGGAAAGGGCGCTGGCCATCAAGCAACATACCCTGTCGAACCTGGATGACTATCTTCTGCGTTTCGAGCGACAGGTGCAAAAATCGGGAGGACAGGTCCACTGGGCCGAGACTCCTGCACAGGCAACATCCATTATCACGCAACTTTGTCGTGAAGCCGGGGCGCGCAAGATCACCAAGGGTAAAACCATGGTCGGCGAGGAGGTCGGACTCAACGAAGCGCTCGAGTCGGCCGGTTATCAGGTAGTGGAAACCGATCTCGGTGAATACATTATTCAGCTCGCGAATGAGCCCCCCAGTCACATCATTGCGCCGGCGGTGCACAAGACGCGAGAGCAGATCGCCGACCTGTTCCATGATCGGCATGCAAAGTATGGCCTGGGTGAAGATCTCGATAGTGTGTCGAAGATTGTCAACGAGGCACGTTCCATCCTGCGTGATGAGTTTGTCAGCGCCGATGTCGGAATCACCGG
>JASFNY010000021.1:0-13119 GCA_050116795.1 Thiohalophilus sp. | reverse complement strand
CCGCGATCCCAGCCATCAGCCGGTATGGGCCATGCTCCTCGATATCGATAACTTCAAAAAGATTAACGACAAGCTTGGCCATATCACGGGCGATCACGTCCTGGCCGAAATTGGCGAAACCCTCAATGAGTGGTTTCCGGAAGAGATGGTGGTGCGCTTCGGGGGTGAAGAGTTCTGTGTACTGGTCAGACATCTCAAAGCCGATGACATGCTGGAGCAGGCCGAAAAACTCCGCCACCATATTCAGCAACAGCGCCCGGCCAGCGTCGACGTCACCGTCAGCATCGGCCTGGCCAGTACCGAGGACCACCCCGGCCTGCATCTGAGCGAATTCCTGAACAAGGCTGACCAGGCCCTGTATTACTCCAAGGAGCAGGAGCGTAACCGCGCGAGCATCTTTACCAGTGAGGGACCACAGGAATCCCCGTGGAACTATTCCATCCAGTGACTTGTCCTAACCCTTTGAAATATTGGTTCTTCTAAGCTATATATTAGTGTGAACTTATATACAATCTGGCACTCTAAGTATACGAGTGCTAGTATTGGCGAACACTGATGAGCGAGGGTAGTCACATTATGAGTAAGGGTCTTCAACTGCAACTGGCCGTTCCTACCGGCAACCTGGAATCCTATATTCAGGCGACGCGCAGTATTCCGATGCTTTCCGCGGAGGAAGAAAACTCTCTGGCCCAACGCTGGCAGGAACAGCAGGATCTGGATGCCGCGCAGAGTCTGGTGCTCTCGCACCTGCGGTTCGTGGTGCACATTGCCCGCAGCTACAGCGGCTACGGATTACCCCAGGCGGACTTGATTCAGGAAGGTAACATCGGCCTGATGAAAGCGGTCAAGCGTTTCGATCCGACCGTCGGTGTCCGTCTGGTCTCATTCGCGGTCTACTGGATCCGCGCTGAAATCCACGAATACATTCTGCGCAACTGGCGTATCGTCAAGGTCGCGACTACCAAGGCCCAGCGCAAACTGTTTTTCAACCTGCGCAGCGCCAAGCAGCGCCTTGGCTGGTTCAACAACGACGAGGTTGAATCGGTGGCTAACGATCTGGGGGTCACTGCCAAAGACGTGCGCGAAATGGAATCCCGTATGAGCGGCCAGGACGTCGGCTTCGATCAACCGGAGGATGATGACGACGATCGTCCTAATCTGTCCCCGGTCGGGTTTCTGGAAGACCTGAGCCAGGAACCTTCCCAGATGGTGGAAGATGCCGAGTGGGAAGATCACAGCAAACAGAAGCTGATGACGGCCCTGCAATCACTGGATGAACGCAGCCGTGACATCATTACTCAGCGCTGGTTGAGCGAACAAAAATCCACGCTGCATGAACTGGCCAACAAGTACAGCATCTCGGCGGAACGGATTCGTCAGCTGGAAAACAACGCCATCAAGAAATTGCGTGGTGCGCTGGCAGCCTGAATCAAGGTTGCGCTAGTGGCCTGAAATTCAGGCTCGCCCGCTCTGAAATGACAAACCCCGGTCCAGTGGACCGGGGTTTTATTTTGTCAGGTCTCCTCGCTCGAACGCGGCTCCGGTTCATAGTCGCTACCGGGATCGATACCCAGTTCGTCCGCCACGGCCTGCCAGTAGGGCTCAGCCTCACAGGAACAGCAATCACACCAGACCGCGATGCCCTCGTGCATGCTGATGCTCGAGCGTGTTTGACGGTTTTGATCACTCATCATCGCCTCCTCCCGTTTCAGGCGCTATCTCATGGTATACAGAGTAGTCCGCCAGCGTGTGGCTTTCGATGTGATTGTACCGGGCAAGTTAAGGCAGGCGATTTGAGAATAATCTGGTGAAGGCAGAGGGATAAAACCTGCATTTACCCGCCCGAAAGACGGGCGGGCGTGCGGGGGAATCGATTTCAGGCGCCGATTAATACCGACAGCAAACTGAACCAGGCAATCGCCACCAGTACCACAACGATTACCATGGGGAAATTCTGGAACGTGAACATCTCTTTCATGGGGGTTCTCCAGTGAAAATCTTTAATTAGTAAATTCTAATAAAGGTCAAAGGCCGCATCAAGTCGGTCCTTGCTCGTCTTCCGGCTGGTCAGCGTCCTCCTCACGCCGACTGGGAATCCGGGGATCATCGTCATCCATCAGGATGCGATGGGCCGGCCCTTCGAGATCGTCGAACTGACCGCTGCGCACCGCCCATACCAGGGCAGCGATGGCCACGGCCATGACCAGCACGGCGATCGGAATCAGCACATACAGTATTTCCATCACTCGCTCCTGCGGACGGCTAACCGCTGCGGGCCTCATTATCCGCCACCGGCGGCAAGCTGTGCACCCCTTCATGAGATCGCCCGGTCGGCCCCGGTGTACGGCGCAGCAGTCGCAGGGCGTTGAATACGACCAGCAGGGAACTGAGAGACATGCCCAGCGCCGCCAGCCAGGGAGTCAGTAACCCGGCGGCGGCCACCGGCAGTGCCATCAGATTATAGGCCAGGGCCCAGCCGATATTCTGGTGCACGATGCGCAGAGTGGAGCGGGCCTGCTTCACCGCCTCCAGCAGGGCCAGCAAATAATTGGACTGAAGAATCATGTCGGCACTGTTGTGCGCCAGCTCCACGCCACTGGCCATGGCGACGGAAACATGGGCCCCGGAGAGGACCGGCGCATCATTCACCCCGTCCCCAACCATGGCCACAGTGTGGCCGGCGGCCTGCAAATCACGCAACGCCGCCAGCTTGTCGGCCGGTAACAGGCCGCCGCGGGCGTGTTCGATACCCAGCTCCTTCGCGACCCGCGAAACGGCCTCGGGCGTATCACCGGAGAACAGCTGCACCGCGATCCCCAGTGCCTGTAAACCCCTCACCGTCTCAAGGGCCTCGTCGCGGATTCGATCGCGCAGTGTCAGGGCCGCCAGTAACTCACCCTGCGTGCCGAGATACACCGTGGTCAGCGCTGCATCCGGTCGTTCCCTGGCTTCCGCCCCGGCCAGCTCGTTGGCGAATTCGAACGTGCCGACCCGATAGGCCCGCCCGCCTATCTCGCCCTCTACCCCGCAGCCGGGGGTGGCCTGTAACCCCTCTACTTCGGGTGCTGATGTAACGCCTGCGGAGATCGCCCGCGCCAGGGGGTGCTCCGATCCCTGCTCCAGGGCTGCGGCCAGGGCATGACAACGCTCGACAGGAAGATCACCCAGCGGCCGAATCGCCTCGAGTGACAGACGACCCTCGGTCAGGGTGCCGGTCTTGTCAAAGACCACGGTATCAATCCGCGCCAGGGTCTCCAGCGCGTGGCCGCGGGTGGTGATCACGCCTCGGCGGGTCAACTGCCCGGTGCTGGCAGTCATCGCCACAGGGGTAGCCAGCGACAGGGCACAGGGACAACTGACGACCAGAACCGCTACAGACACCCAGAAGGCCCGTGCCGGATCGATCTGCCACCAGATCAGACCGGCAGCGGCAGCCAGCAGCAGTACCCCCAGAACGAATACCCCGGTGCCTCGCTCGGCCAGACGGGCGATGCGCGGCTTCTCGGTCTGGGCCCGATCCAGCAAGCGCTGGATGCCGGAGAGCACCGTGTCCTGGCCTACCCGGGTCACTCGCATGTCCAACGGACTCTCGACATTCACGGCACCGCCGATCAGGGACTCGCCGGCACGGCGCGCTCTCGGCAGGCTCTCCCCGGTCAGCAGGGATTCATCAACACTGGAATTGCCACGCAGTATCTCGCCGTCGGCGGGCACGGTTTCGCCAGGCCGAATCCGGACCCGGTCACCGGGAACCAGCTCAGCCACCCCGACCTGGGTCTCGCTGCCATCGGCTTCCAGGCGCGTGGCCACCGCCGGCAACAGTGTCGCCAGTGCCTCGACCGCCGCACTGGCACGCTGCCGGGCACCCATCTCCAGGTAGCGACTGAGCAACAGAAAGAATACGAACATGGTCGCGGATTCAAAATAGACTTCCCCGCGGTGACTGACGGTAGCAATCAGGCTGGCCACATAGGTGCTGCCAACCGCCAGGGCCACCGGCACGTCCATGCCGAGCTGGCGTTGTCGCAGGTCGCGCCAGGCCGACCTGAAAAACGGCCAGCCCGAATAGAGCACTACCGGTGTCGCGATGATCAGGCTGATCCAGCGCAAAAAATGCATCATGTCGGGCTCCATGCCCTGGTCGGCTCCGGCATACAGGGCCACCGCCAGCATCATCACCTGCATCATGCCAAGACCCGCGATGGCCAGCCGGCGCAGTGCCCGGCTTCGCTCTCGCTGATGCACCGTGGCCTGGCGCTGGGGATCGTAAGGATGGGCGAGATAGCCGATCTGGCTGATGGCCTTGAGAATATCACTGAGGTGGATCTGACGATCGTCCCAGCGTACCCGGGCACGCTGGGTACTGTAATTGACCGAGAACTCGAGCACGCCGGGCAAGCTGCCGACATGTCGCTCGCTCAGCCAGACACAGGCGGCACAGGTGATCCCCTCGAGGATCAGCGAGGCCTCGCGCTCTTCGGGATCGCCGCTGACAAATCGCTGCTGGACCTCGGGCCGATCATAGAGATCCAGGTTTTCCAGTACCTCTGGAACCAGTTGCGAGGGATTGGGGGCGTTCTCGGTACGATAGCGGTAGAAGTCTTCCAGGCCGGCCGCGACGATGGCATTGGCCACTGCCTCACATCCTGGGCAACACATGGGTCGTGCTTTGCCGTCGATCACCGACTGGTAATGGCTACCCGGAGGAACCGGCAGCCCGCAGTGATAACAGCTTTGTTGTTCCTCGCTCATGGATGCTGGCTGGAGAGGTTATTCAGCGGCGGCCTCGACCGTGGTCGTGGCCTTGATTTCGTGCAGGGCTTCACCCTTGCGTATGCGTAACAGCAATTCCCAGCGACCGGCCTCGGGCAGGGTGAGCTCGGCCAGGTAACTGCCCGGTTCGTCCACCTGGGCCTGCATGGTAAAGATTTGATCCAGCCTGGTGTTGCCCGCTCGCATAAACACGCCTTTGACCTGTGCATCATGAATCGGCGTACCGACGTTATCCATCACATGCAGCTTGAAGCGCGAGACTTCCCCGGCCCGTGCTTCACCCAGCCAACCCTTCTGGATCTGCCAGCCCCGTTCCCGCTGTTCCTGCCTGAGCTGTTGATACTGGTTGAACTCCTCATGCTGCTTGCTGTAATCCCCCGCCACGACACCGGGGAAATGGGAACTCACCGGGGCGCCACTGCGTGGTGGGGGCAATAACCAGCCGGCGATCTCACTGTCGACACCTTTTTGAGCCAGATATATAAATACCGAATCGACGCCAATCACTATCATGAAAAATACCACCAGCGCGGCCGGCCCCCAGTGAAACCAGCCTTCTTCACTGCCAGCTTGCTTGCGGGCATCACGTTGCGAGGCAACGATCCCCAGAACATAGACTGTCACCAGATAGACCGCGATGTGGATCGCAAATACATCGGCGCCCGGCCAGTCGAGGATCACGATCGGCATGGTGATGCCAATCACCAGCATGGCGGTCATTCCTGCAACGACCTTGCCTCCCATGTGAGTGAAGCGATACAGCAATACAAACACGATGGCGATCAGAACGACCCCACCTAACAATGTATAAAGCATATCAGTCATATTCAGACCCTAACGTGTTTGCGGTGTATAGAAAACGGTCTCGCGATGCGTTTCCAGAGGATGCTCGCTATTCAACTGGTGAATCACGAAATCAAATGTTTGCCGTTCCGGGGTGATCTGCGCAGGCTGCTGATTGACTTTGGCGATAAGCTTGATGCTGTGTTCGGGATGAACCACGACTTCCCGGTTGCCACCGATATCCAGTTCGGCCTGTGGCAATCCTTCGATACTGATCGCATAGCTAACAGCCTGGCTGGTCTTGTTATTGATCTTTATCTCGTAACGATTCTGAATGCGGCCGTCGGACAGGGTCACCGACAGCGGCTGGCGAAACTGGGCTACCGTCATCTCAACCTTCTCACGATGACTGACGCCCCAGACCAGCAAGCTGATAGTCGCAATCAGAACCAGCGCATAGCCGATGTTCTTGAGATTGAACGGATTGTTTTTGCCTCCCTCCAGGGATTTCTGCGAGGTATAGCGAATCAGCCCACGCGGGTAACCGATGCTGTCCATAATTGTGTCGCAGGCATCGATACACAGTGCACAGGAGATGCACTGGTACTGCAAGCCGTTACGGATATCGATACCAACCGGACAAACCTGCACGCAGTAACCGCAATCGATACAGTCGCCCACCTTGTCGGAGATACGCGCTTCTCGATCGAGATAGGTCTTTGAGGGTTTATGCCGGCCCTGATCACGCTCTCCCCGTTGTTCATCATAGGCGACGATCAGTGTATCCCGATCGAACATGACCCCCTGAAAGCGGGCGTAGGGGCACATGTAGGTACATACCTGTTCACGAGCCAGTCCGGCCATCACATAGGTAGTAGCCGTCAGGAACAGCGTTGTGGCATAAGCGGCAAACGGGGCATCCCCGCGAAAGAAGTTGACTACCAGCTGCGGTGCATCGCCCCAGTAAAGGACAAATGTCAAACCTGTAACGAAAGCTACTGCCAGCCACAGAATATGTGTCAGTCCCAGCTTCAATAATTTATTTTTGTTCCAGGGCGCATTCGCCAGCTTGATTCGCGCGTTGCGCTCCCCCTGTACCAACCGTTCGATCACGATATAAACATCAGTCCACAGGGTCTGGAAGCAGAAATAGCCACAGAAGACCCGGCCGGCAACCCCGGTAACGAAGAACAGCAGCAACGCAAAAATAACCAGCAGACCGGCCAACCAGAAAATGTCCTGGGCATAGACAACCAGGTCAAAGAGATAAAACTTCCGCCCGGCCAGATCGAACAACACCGCCTGGTCCGGCGCGTTGTCGCGTGCCCAACGTAACCACGGCAACAGGAAATAGACGCCATAGGCCAGTGCCAGCACCACATACTTGATCGTCCGAAACCGGCCCTTGACGGAGCGCGGATAAATCGGGATTCGGGACTGGTAAGCAGCTTCTGTCATTCCAGGTTTAATCTCACTTCCGGGTCTCTGTGCATCAGCATACCTTTGCTACAGCCTGCATGACCCGAAGTCTATAAACAAAAAGAGGGACGTTCGCGAACAGCAAACGCACCCTCCCTTATGTTTTGTGGTTGCTTGAGCTGGATGCAAGCTTAATTGCCGCCACCCATCTCATGCACGTAGTAAGTCAGAATCTTGATTTCAGTGTCTGACAGTCGATCCTTCCAGGCCGGCATGTGTCGGGCTTTGCCGTTGCGAACCAGGTGCATGATGGCGTCCTTTTTCTTTTCGATACTATCAGCACCAGGTACATTGGCAATCGTCCAGATACTATCGGTCAGGTTCGCAGATCCCATGGCATGCTGACCTTTGGCATCCTGGCCATGACACACCGCACAGTTGGCACTGAATATCTTTTTGCCCTTCGCCGCTATTGTCTGATCAACATCGTGACCGGACAGGCTCAGCACATAGGTCGCCACATCCTCGATCTGCTCATCGCTGAATTGTTTCTTGAATGAAGGCATGTTGCCATTACGACCGTTGATAATGGTCTGCTGGATTTTTTCATATGATCCGCCCCATAACCAGGCATCGTCGATCAGGTTCGGATATTTGCCAATTACACCGTTACCGCCGGTCTGGTGGCAAGCCGCGCAGTTATCAGCAAACAATACTTTGGCCCTGGACAGAACAAACCCGGAGATTTCAGGGTTGGCCTGTATCTGCTGATATGAAGCCTGACTTACCTCTTCGACGTACTTGGCCTGTGCCTCACGGGCTTCCTGCATTTCCTTTTCAAACAGGGCGCGGGTGTTCCAGTGAGTCGTAACTGTTTTGCCGTCTTCAGTCGTATAGGTAATATCGTTCATGACACCCTTGGTATAGGTATCACCTATTGGCAGAGTCGGATAAAGAATCCAGTAAATTATTGCGAATACAACGGTCGCGTAGAATGCCCACAGCCACCAGGTCGGGAGCGGATTGTTAAACTCCTGCAGATCACCGTCCCAGGCATGACCGGTTGTCTGTACTGTTTTCTGGCTCTTTTCTTTACTCATTGTCTGTATCCTTGCGATGGACTAGGTCGTCATCTTCTAACGGAATATTCTTGTATGACTCGAATCGGCTGCTACGTTTACGGCTTGCGTAGACATAAAAGACAATTCCGCCAAACGTAAAAAAGAACAGGAACAGCAGAAATACTTTCGCGTCCCCTGAATGTACCGCTGATTTAATCCAGTCATACATTATGAATTACTTTATTAACGGAACTGTACGAAGTAACCGTCTTCAAATTTACTGAAGTCCACCATGGTACCCAGCACCTGAAGATAGGCGACCAGAGCGTCCATCTCGCTGACGACCATGGGATTACCGTCATAGTTGCCACTATTGGCCTGGGCAATCAGGTTTTGGCTGGCGTAATTGATATCCAGCTGCTTCGCGACTTCTTCACCAAACCGCTCAACATTGGCCTCGTACTCTGCCTTTGTTTCTGAATATGGAACGCCGACAGCTTTAAGAGCGCGCATTCTGTCTGCAACGTCCTTGTAGGCCAGCTTGTTCTCAAGTAACCACGGATAGTTGGGCATGATTGATTCAGGGACTACGGACCGTGGCGCAGTCAGATGCTGCACGTGCCACTCATTCGAATACTTACCACCGACACGCGCCAGATCAGGCCCGGTCCGCTTGGAACCCCACTGGAACGGATGGTCGTACTGGGACTCGGCCGCCAGTGAATAATGGCCGTAACGCAGGGCTTCATCACGGAAAGGGCGAATCATCTGTGAATGACACAGATAACATCCTTCCCGCATGTAGAGATCGCGCCCGCGCAGTTCGAGTGGACTGTAGGGATGTACGCTGTCCTTGCCCGCGACCTGAACTTCTTCGACCGTGTCGTCAATCAGGTACAGCGGTACGATTTCGACCAGACCGCCGATACTGATCACTATCAATGTCAGGACGATTAGCCAACCGGCATTGGTTTCTATGGTTTCGTGTTTCATAGCTCTACTCTATTCCCTTTATTCTTAGGCGTTGGCCATTTTCGCTGCCAGCTTCGCTTCCAGTTCGGCCTGTTCACGACTGGCCTTGCGGATGGTCATATAGGTGTTAAATGCCATCAGGAAAATACCGCTGACAAAAAAGGCACCGCCAAGCGCGCGGATCACGTACGGCTGATGCAGGAAGGCAACTGACTCTATGAAGGTGTATGCCAGATTACCGTAATCGTCAAAGGCGCGCAGCAGCAGACCTTGTCCGATACCGGCGACCCACATTGCACTGATGTACAGCACGATACCAATCGTGGCCAGCCAGAAATGCAGATAAATCAGTTTGTCACTGTATATCCTGGTTTCCCATAAACGTGGGATCAGGTGATAGAGAGAACCAAAGGTAATCATAGCTACCCAACCCAGAGCACCTGAGTGAACATGACCGATAGTCCAGTCAGTGTAATGCGACAGGGCGTTTACGCTCTTGAGTGACATCAGCGGACCTTCAAAGGTGGACATGCCGTAGAAGGACAATGCAACGATCAGGAAGCGAATCACGGGGTCGGTACGCAATTTGTCCCAGGCACCTGACAGGGTCATGATGCCGTTGATCATGCCGCCCCATGAAGGCATCAGCAGCAGAATCGAGAAGGTTGCTGCCAGTGTTGACGTCCAGTCCGGAATCGCTGTCCAGTGAAGATGATGTGTTCCCACCCACATGTACAGGAAGATCAGCGCCCAGAAGTGGATGATCGACAGACGATAGGAATAGACCGGGCGGCCGGCCTGTTTGGGTACGAAGTAATACATCATGCCCAGGAAGGCCGCCGTCAGGAAGAAGCCCACGGCATTATGACCGTACCACCACTGGGTCATGGCGTCCTGGACACCGGCATGCAGACTGTAGGATGACAGGCTGAACATGCTGACCGGCACAGCCATGTTGTTGAAAATATGCAGCAGCGCTGTTGCCAGAATAAAGGCAATGAAGAACCAGTTGGCTACATATATGTGCGGCTGGCTGCGGCGGCGCATGGTTTGAACATAGATCCAGAAATAAGCCACCCAGGTTACAGCGATCAGAATATCGATCGGCCAGACCATTTCGGCATATTCCCGGGCCTGGGTGTAACCCAGCATGTAGGAGATCGCAGCCAGAGCTACCGAGACCTGCCAGCCCCAGAATGTCAGCCTGGCCAGCCCATCGTTATACAGGCGTGTCTGACAGGTTCGTTGCACCACATAATAAGATGTGGCGAACAGGGCACTGCCGCCGAACCCGAATATGACCAGTGTGGTATGCACCGGGCGCAGACGACCAAAGGTGATTTCCGGAATATCGAAGTTCAGGAACGGCCAGGCAAGTTCGGAGGCAATATACAAACCAGCGAACATTCCCAGCACACCCCAAACAATGGTCATGATGGTGAACTTGCGGACAATATCGTAATTGTATTGTTCCACGGCCTGTGCAGTTGAGTGGGCCATATAACGCCTCTTTGTTCTTGAGTTGAATCAGTACGAATGGAATGCCACGACGCTCTCCATTTGCGCCGCACCGGGAATCCTGAGAAATCTGCTCGGGAATATCAAAATATCATAATATTGTAAATTATGAGCGAAGTCCCAGGCAACTCCGGATCATCGCCAAGTATAGACGCCTGTCCCGAAACAGCCTTATGTCAAAGGACAGTAAAGAGTTTGAAAACACATTTTCTTTCAGTGTGTTAAGCGAACCAGTAGAGCACAAGGGGAATATAGTGGTCGATCAGCAACAGGGCAAATAGCGCCATCAGGTAGAGAATAGAGTAGCCGAAAGTCTTGATGGCAATTTTCGGGTCCTTGTTGGATTGCATGCGTATCGCGTATATCAGGAAGATTCCGCCCAGCACAATCGCACCGATGAAATAGAGCCAGCCGCTCATTCGGGTGGCAAACGGCAACAGGGTAATGCCGAACATAATAATGGTATAGAGCAGGACATGCAGACGGGTAAACTGCACGCCGTGGGTCACCGGCAGCATCGGCACATCCACCTTTGCGTATTCTTCGCGTTTGTGAATGGCCAGCGCCCAGAAATGCGGCGGGGTCCAGGTATAGATAATCAGAAACAGCAGCAAACTGTCCGGATGCACGTGACCGGTGACCGCGGTCCAGCCCAGAACCGGGGGAGCCGCCCCGGCCGCACCACCAATAACGATGTTTTGCGGCGTGGCGCGTTTCAGGTACATGGTATAGATAAAGGCATAGCCAATCAGGGACAACAGGGTCAGTACTGCGGTCAGCGGGTTGACCAGGTAGACCAGAATCACCATGGAGGCGATACCCAGGATTGCCGAGAACAGCAGGGCCTGTTTATTGGTAATCGTTCCGGACGGTAGTGGCCTGTGCGAGGTCCTTTGCATCTCGGCATCGATTTTCTGATCCACGATCTGGTTGATTGCGGCGGCCGAGGCAGCCGCCAGGCCAATCCCCAGAGTACCGAATACCAGCGGCTGCCAGGGGACCATACCCGGTACTGACAGGAACATACCGACAATGGCGGTGAAGACGATCAGCGCCACCACCTTGGGTTTGCACAAGGTGTAATAGTCGCACCAGAGACGAAAAATGTCTGGTCGTACTTCAGCCTGTTTGACTGTGTGCCCCATTATGCACTCCGCGACCTGAACGCCAGATGGTTCAACGTCACCACCGTCAACAACAATAACGCACCGACACCGTTATGTGCCGCCGCAATCCCCAGCGGCAAAGACAACAACACATTGGCAATGCCCAGACTCACCTGCAGTACCAATACCGCCAGTAAGGTCAAACCGACAGGCCTCAGGCTGGCACCAAACCGGCCGAGTAACAGGACAAGTGCCAATCCCCCAATGTAAAGGAATGTCACCAGCGCACCAAGCCGATGTGTGAAATGCACTGTCACTCTCGCCGTATTACTCATGATACCGCCCTCAAAATCCCGGCCGACGCCGTGCCATAAAGTGAAAGCTTCAGCGTAATCCGTTTCCGGCCACCATTGCCCCTGGCAGGTTGGAAAATCGGTGCACTGCAGTGCCGCATAATTGGCACTGGTCCAACCACCGAGCATCAGCTGCATGACAACAATCAACAATCCTGCCAGGGCCAGCTTTTTCAACCTGTCTGCTTGAATGATCCCAGCTCCAAATCGGTGGAACAGATTCATCTGGCGTAGCGTTATCCACCACAGCAGTGACAGCGTGGTCATACCACCCATTAAATGCAACATTACTATCAGAGGCTTGAGCTTGATAGTTACCGTCCACATGCCCAGTAGAGCCTGGAATATAATCAGGGCACTGAGAAACAACGGTACTTTAACCTGTTGCTCCGGATTGCGACGATTGCGCCAGGCAATAAACCCGAGGCTGAACACCAGCAAGCCAAGAATGCCGGCAAAATAACGGTGTATCATCTCTTTCCAGGCTTTGTGTGCTTCTACCGGTCGATCGGGATGTAATGCATTGGCTGCCTGCACTTCATGCTCGGTATCGGGTACACCGATATGGCCATAACAACCCGGCCAGTCAGGACAACCCAGTCCGGCGTGCGACAGGCGCACATAAGCACCGAGAACTACCACACACAGAGCAAGCACGGTGGCAACCAGAGCCAATCTGGCAAACAGATTTTCTTTGTTCATTACTAATTATCCTGATCGGGCATACTTCAACAAACGTTCAAAATCCTGGATGGCACCTTTGGGCTCATAGCCCTCAGGATAACTCATCATTAAAAATCCACGCGGGTCTACCAGGTACATTGCCTGCAGAACAGAACCTTTACCCACATCGTGCCTGAACTGATCGATAACTTTCCCAATTGCAGCATCATCACCATAGACGACAAGCATCTCTGGATGCTCTTTCTCTAACAGGTCACGGAAGCTTTCCTCTGGTGCGCCTCCTGTTGAGATATAAATTCTTTGAATACGAACCCGGTTGCCACCCTGTGCCAACCTGATCTGCCTCATCAGGTAAAGGTTCTCACGGCATTGCTCATCACAAGCGTGCTTTCCAAACTCAATCATTAACCACTTGTCTCTCACATTCGAGAAGACAAACTTCTCTCCCTG
>JASFNY010000020.1:0-13484 GCA_050116795.1 Thiohalophilus sp. | reverse complement strand
CGACACTTGATGATATCGTATTCTGTTCTAAATTCTCACCCGGGTTGTATATCAGTTCATTATGCTCTGTGGGTTTCAGTTTCAATAAAATTTCGACGCGAGTACCCAGCTCCGGAATACTGCTGACATGTAGTTGCCCACCGAGCTTGTCTACCAGCTGTTTGGTAATATATAGCCCAAGTCCGGTTCCACCGAATTTACGCGTAGTGCTTGAGTCGGCCTGGCTGAATGGTGCAAACAGTTTCTCGATTTGCGCCTTTGTCATGCCTACACCGGTATCGGTCACGGTAATCTGTAGCTCATTGGTTTTTTCTATATAGCCGGTTTCGATATTGATTTCGCCGTCCTGTGTAAACTTGATTGCATTACAGGACACATTCAGCAAAATCTGCTTCAGCCGTGTCGGATCAGTATTGATATACCTGGGTATCGGGTACCGGTAATTAACATTTAATTCCAGCCCTCTTGCGCGCGCCTGCATCGACATCAACGAATCGATGTCTGACATAATCTCCAACAGAGGGCACTCGATAATATCAACCTCAAGTTTCTCTGCCTCGATTTTTGACATGTCGAGTATTTCATTTATGACATGCAACAGATGTTTGCCATTTCTTGCTATGACATTCAGCGCTTCATTTTTATCCTGAATATCGCTGTCTTCGTCCAGCGACGTTTCCGCGAATCCGATAATCGCTGAGATTGGGGTTCTTATCTCATGGCTCATGTTAGCCAGGAACTGGGATTTGGCCCGATTCGCCGCTTCCTGAGTCTCTTTGGCGTGCACAAGCTCGTGCTCTGCTTTCTTCGCCTTATCGACTACAAATATGGCAATACCACCGCCCAGAAGGAACAAAATGCCCCCGAGTATTGACAGAGAAACATAGGTATTCTGGTTATATTTAACCGTGTCGCTAATCGCGTTATCGAGTTTTTCGCGATTCAGATCGAGCAACTGTGTCAGTTGTTGCAGAACAGTATCCTGCGAGGGAATGACTGACTCCAGGAATTTCTTGTTAGCGATATCAATCTGGCCTTCATATAGAAGGTTGGCGACTTCGTTCTGACCATGGTAGTTACTGAGTATCTTCGGACCCGTTTCATCCCATAGGTTTTGCTGTTTGTTGTTCAATGTTTGACCCAGGAATCCCTCCTGCTGTTCCATGAAATTCCCCGCCAGATTCTGATATTCGAGCCTGGCTTCATCAATCTCAAAAATATCCTTTTGCAGCGCCATTCTATGCAACAGCATGGCACGGCGTACTGCGACATCGCGCATCCCAAAAACATATTCCTTGGACTTGTTCTCGTCCATCAGGACATGAATACGCTGCTGGTTGAACGAGATGCTGGTCAGGGAAACGGCAAGCAGAATAATAAAGAGGATCCCCATAGCGGCGAACCCCAGCAATACGATCGTTCTTGAATTGTACTGTGTAATCATCCGCGGTTCTTTTTGTTGGTTTTGATTACAGATTCAAATGAATCGCATGTGGATATCGGTCCCAATTAAGAAGACTTTAAGAATATCGGGGTATTTATACGTATTCAGAGTGGAATTCACTATGCAGAGACGTTTTACTGTGGCTGGCATAACAAGCAGGGGAATTGAATTGGCAGGCAAATCACGGAATTATCCATCAAACTGATAATTCAGAATTTATTAATATAGTTACTTAACTTATATACGACTAACCTGCCTTCGCTCGTGCGACGTTCGAAAGTTAAAACTCCAATTATTATTTATTCAAACTGCACACATCTTCGGGACAGGCTTCCATATTCAAAACCTGTGACAGGAAAACTGACCTTCTCCAGTTGATCATTGGCTGCCCCGACAGCAAAAATCAGCGGCAGAAAATGTTCCGGGGTGGGATGTGCCAGCTTGGCTTGGGGGCCCTGCTGCAGGTAATCAAACAGCGCCGTCCACTGCCTGTTTACCAACCTGTCGGCGACCCAGTCATCGAATGCCCGGGCCCACTCAGGTAGCGGCATCTTCTCACTCAAGTCGGCGTGGCGCAGGTTGTGGGTCAGCACGCCAGTGGCAGCGACAAGAATTTCCTGTTCACGTAATGGTGCAAGTATACGACCCAGGTTGAATAATTCCTGAGGTGTGAATGAAGACGGCAGCGAGATCTGCAATACCGGTACGTTGGCATCTGGGTACATGTGAAGCAGCGGTACCCAGACACCGTGATCCAGTCCACGTCGGGCGTTGCTTTCTAGCGTGTAACCGCCCTCCTGTATCAACGAGGTAACGGTCGTGGCCAGTTGCGGTGCACCCGGTGCCGGGTACTCGAGATCGTACAGAGTATCGGGAAAACCGTAGAAATCGTAGATCAGGGGTTGTGTCTCGATCGCCCCCAGCGTTGGCAGGGGTGTTTCCCAGTGAGCGGACATGACCAGTATCGCCCTCGGCCGGATGATGGACTGGCCCCAGTTCCGGTAATCTTTTCCCCGTTCTGTATCCAGCGCCAGCAGGGGCGCGCTGTGGGCAATAAATATGACCGGGAGAGACTGGCTCATGATCAAGAATTATAAATGATGCCGGTATGCCATCGATCTCTTTTATTACATTCTTAAACTCGTATACGAACTATGTCACCGGCGTAAATCAAACCTGGATTTTCAATTTTGCTTAACTCAGGCCTGGTAAATGAAGCCTCAGGGTCTTGATATCCGCATGCTTATATAGATAGTATACTAATTAATAGTTAAGCACTTATAGGCGGAAATTTTTCATGGCTATCCCGCAAGAACAAATCGGTTTGCTCATTGGCGACGTGGCCCGCAGCTGGCGAACCCGGCTCAACGAACGGCTTCGTCCCCTGGGGTTAAGCCAGGCCCGCTGGATGGTGCTGCTGCATTTGCACAAACGCGGAGACGGCGTCATGCAAAAAGCGCTGGCCGAGTGGATCGGTATCGAGGGGCCGACCCTGGTCCGCCTTCTCGATCGCATGACCGAAGACGGCTGGATCGAACGACGCGAGTCCAGCACTGATCGCCGTTCCAAAACCGTGCATTTGACCGAGCAGTCCTCCGCCATCATCAAGCAAATCAACAAGATTGCAGCACAACTGCGCCAGGAGCTGCTGGCGAACATTGATTCCGCCGACCTCCAGATCTGCATGCAGGTCTTGCTGCAGATCAAACAACAAACCGGTCGCGTTTAGCGCAAGCCGGCTAACGGAGAATAGTTATGCAAAAACGCTTGTTTGCCCTGGCGGCGGTTGTCGGCGCCGGTGCACTGGGTATCTGGGGTTATCAATTCTATTCAAATCAGTACCCCAGTACCGAAGATGCCTACATCACAGCCGACGTTGTGCGTGTCGCGCCGCGGGTATCCGGCCGCATCGATACTCTTGAAGTTTCCAATCATCAGTTGGTTCACAAGAGTGATGAATTGTTTCATATCGATCCGGCCCCTTATCAATTCGCCGTTGAGCAGGCTCAAGCTCAACTGGCACTGGCAAAACGCCAGGTTAACCAGGCAGAGGCAGCAGTCGCTTCTGCACAAGCGGAAGTCCATAACCGTGAGGTACTGCTGGATAATACCCGCGACAAATTGAATCGCCTGCGTGGCCTGGAAAAAAAAGAGTATGTTTCAAAAGAAAACGTGACTGACGCCGAAGCCAACTATAAAAGTGCGCAAGCTAATCTCGAAGTTGCACGCGCCAGGCTGGAAGAGGCACATCGAAATCTTGGCAATCCGGGTGATCAAAACGATCGTATCGTACAGGCTCGGGCACAACTGGATAAGGCCCAATGGGACCTGGACAATACCCGGGTCTCGGCCGCCTGCACCGGACAGGTCAGTGAACTCGATTTACAGCCCGGCAACATCGTCAATACAGGAAGGGATGTCTTTGTGCTGGTCTGCCAGCATGGCTACTGGGTCGACGCCAACTACAAGGAAACCCAGCTTGAACGAATTCACCCCGGGCAACCGGCAGAAATCGAGATCGATATGTACCCCGGACATGTCTTCCACGGGATAGTGGAAAATATCAGTCCGGCAACCGGCTCGGTGTTTTCCCTGTTACCACCACAGAATGCCAACGGTAACTGGGTCAAGGTCACTCAACGTATTCCGGTACATATTCGAATCGATAACCCGGGAGAGGATTTTCCGTTACGGGTAGGTACCAGCACCAAGGTGACCATCGACACGACTGCAAGCAGTAACCAGGACAAACTTGCCGGTAACACGACTGTGACAAACCTGAACTGATCCCTTTGCGATCTGCCGATGAATATTGAACGTTTCCTGATATCCGTAGCGGTGATGACCGCCACGGTAATGCAGGTACTGGATATCACCATCGTCAATGTCGCGCTGCCTCACATGCAGGGCGAACTGAGTGCGACATCCGATCAGATTAGCTGGGTGGTCACCAGCTACATGGTGTCATCCGGCATCTTCATGCCGCTGACCGGTTACTTCACCGACCGGTTCGGTCAAAAGCCTTTCCTGCTCGTCAGTATCATCGGTTTCGTTATCGCCTCGGTGTTGTGTGGTATCTCTACCAACCTGAGTGAGATCGTCACTTTCAGGCTTCTGCAGGGCATCAGTGGCGCAGCCCTGGTACCCCTTTCCCAGTCCATCATGGTCGCCACGTTTCCACCAGAAGAGCGCGGCAAAGCCATGGCAATCTGGGGCATGGGTGTCATGGTCGGGCCTATCCTCGGCCCGACCCTGGGAGGCTGGCTGACCGAATATATGTCGTGGCGCTGGACGTTCTTTATCAACCTGCCGGTAGGCATACTCTCCGCCCTGCTGGTCTGGCGATACATTCCTGATTCCAAACGCAATGAACGCAACATGGACTGGGTGGGCCTGGTGTTACTGGCTTTGGGTGTTGCCAGTCTGCAGTTCGTGCTGGATCGGGGTGCCCAGGATGGCTGGTTCGATTCCGTCAGCATCCAGTTTGCGACCTACCTTATCCTGGTGGGATTTGTCGGCTTCGGGCTGCACACCCTCAACCACAAGGGACACAGCCTGTTTAACCGCGAGGTTTTTCTCGACCGCAACTTTATCACCGCCAGTTTTCTGATTGCCTTCCTCGGGCTGGGCCTGTTTGGCTCGATGCTTCTGCAACCGTTAATGCTGGAAGGCCTGATGGGTTATCCTACCCTGACCACCGGCCTGAGCCTGGCGCCACGCGGTCTGGCCAGTATGTTCAGCATGATACTGGTCGGGCGCCTGATAAACCGGATCGATCCTCGGCTGATTATTATCACCGGTATCGCTCTTTTTACACTGGGCTCGTATCAAACCACCCAGTACAGCCTCGTAATGAGTATTGGCTGGGTGATCCTGCCCATGGTTCTGCAGGGGCTGGGGCTGGGGATGATATTTATTCCCCTGTCGACACTGGCCTTTTCAACCTTGCCACCACGTCATGCTGCCGAGGCCGCCGGCATGTTCAGTCTGCTAAGGACAATCGGTTCCGGAATCGGGGTTTCGGTCGTGGTCACCGTCCTGACACGTCATGCCCAGTACGCCTGGCATCACCTGGGGGCACAATTAAGTCCTTTCAATCCGGCCGTGGAACCGTACCTCAACCAGCTGGGAATGACGCTGCAATCCCCGCAAGCACCGGCGATACTGGCCGAGGAACTCAGCCGGCAAGCGCAAATGATCGGCTTTCTGGATGCCTACATTTTTGTCACGGTTGCCTTTGCTGCAATGACTCCGCTGGTATTTATCATGAAAAGTCCACCACCATCCAGGGCATCGACCCAACCACTTCCGGCCGGGGAATAGATCTGACCGTGCTTCGATACTCATAAAATCAGATTAATTTGACACCGAAACCTTTTATTTTGTGCCTATTGATTAGTTTAAAATTATCCCTGCCTTCTATTATTGACTATAGTATTTTTGAAGAAAGTAATTGAGTTTCCGGGATATCAACAATTATTCATCGCTTGCTTCCATAGAAATGTCACATCAAGCTGACTGGCTGGAATACCGGTAAAGGAGTCAAGACTATGCAAGATCTCGTGAGTACCGAACAAATGTCTAACTATGCCAACAAGGCGATCGAGCTGATTATGGTGTACGGCCCAAAACTTCTGCTCACCATCATAGTCCTTGTCGTCGGTCTGTGGATAATCAACCGTCTGGTCAAGGTCATGGCAAAGGGTATGGAGCGCAGCAACATGGAAGCAACGCTGGCGCGCTTCCTGCAAAGCCTGGTCGGCATAGGCCTGAAAGCCTTGTTGCTAATCAGCGTCGCCTCGATGGTTGGCATCGCGACCACCTCGTTTATCGCCGTCCTCGGTGCCGCCGGCCTCGCTGTGGGACTGGCACTCCAGGGCAGCCTGGGTAATTTTGCAGGTGGCGCGCTGATTCTGATGTTCCGGCCCTACAAGGTCGGTGACTATATTACCGCCCAGGGCGTCAGCGGTACGGTGATGGCCATCCAGATTTTCAACACCATCCTGAAAACCCCGGACAATGTCCGCATCATCGTCCCCAACGGTCCCATGTCCAGCGGTATCATCACCAATTTCTCCGCCGAGGAGACCCGCCGGCTTGATTTCGTATTTGGAATCGGTTACGGCGACGATGTTAAACAGGCGCGCCAGATAATCATGTCGATTATGAAAGACGAACCGAAGATATTTGATGATCCGGAACCGCAGGTACTGTTAAGCAACCTGGGTGAAAGTTCGGTTGATCTCACCGTGCGCACCTGGGTCAATGCAGGTGATTACTGGCCGATGAAGTTTGAGTTGACGGAGAAAGTAAAGGCCGCCTTTGATCGGGAAGGCATCAGTATTCCTTTCCCGCAACGCGACGTGCATCTGTATCAAAGTGCCGGATGAGTAATAAAAGGAGTCGATGGCATAATGAATAGAAAACTGGTTCGTCTGTTATTTGTTCTGCTCTGTTTCAAATTATCCTGGGTACAGGCCACACCATTTGACCAGGGCGTGATCAATTTTTCACTCCTGGTTGGCTCTGGCCGGGCTTACAATGATAACTATACCGTAATTGGTGCAGGTGTTGGTTACTATATAACAGACGGCCTTCAGCTTGGACTGGATTATGAATACTGGTCAGGTGGTGACCCAACGATAAAGCAAATCAGTCCACGTATGAACTATGTCTTTTCCAGAAGGGAGTCTTTTTCACCCTATGTCGGAGTTTTTTATCGCAGAACAAAAATCGACACGCTACCAGACAGTGATGCCTATGGCGCCCGTGCCGGCGCTTATTTACGCTCTGGCAGAAACGTTTTTATGGGATTCGGAATGGCTTACATCGAATACAAGGACTGCGAGAAATCCCTTTTCCAAACCTGCAATGATACCTACCCCGAGTTTACGCTCGGGTTCTACTATTGATAATACCCATTAATTAAAAAAGCCCTGCCTATTGGCAGGGCAGGTTTCTATGATTAGGGTATGGTGCTGATCAGATACGAATGTAGGAACAACCTTGCTCATGTAGTTCCATCACCCGCACCACCCCGCCTGGCACAACCTTGACACCCTCTATCAGTTCAGGTTCCTTGCCGGTTCTTTTCTTGATACCCGCAATCGTCGTTCCACAGGCACTGAATTGAACACCACCACCCATGGTCGATTCCCCTTGCACGATAACGCTCTTGATGCGTTCAGCCTCGGGGCTCTTCTTGGTCAATAGCTGGAGTCCCGGCCCTTGCGCGACAAGTTCTATCCTGACATTGTCGGGGCCGAGTTGCTTCGGGATATTATTCATGATGTTGATTGCCTGCTTGAACGACGCAGGATCTGATTGCGGCACATGGACAATAAGGCAGCGAGCTCCATCTGCCTGGGCAGAGGACATCGGTAAGCCAATCAGGACACTGGCCAGGATTGCACACCACAATTTTTTAACACTGGAAATATTGATCATTTCTGTAACTCCTCTTTGCGAGTTCTATGGCAGAATCGAACAGAGCTAATGCACTGGGCGCCTGCAGTTTACTGCTGACCGGGCCCCTATGGATTATAGGTCGGAGTCACTGAATAAAAAGGGAGAGATATAACTTTCGGTAAGATGGGGTCAGACCATAATATTTTTTAATATTAGAGAAGCCTGTACCCTGATCCGAATTAACAGAATTCACTTTTGTAGAGTATTTTTGACATATCAGAAATGACAAACCCCGCCGAAGCGGGGTTTGTTTTATCGGGCTTGGTTCAAGCCTTAGACTGCAACGACGTTGGTCGCTGACGGGCCTTTAGGACCTTGCTCGATGCTGAAGGTGACCGACTGGCCTTCATTCAGACTCGCATAACCACCACCATTGTTGATGGCGCTGTGATGGACGAAAACGTCCTTGCTGCCATTTTCCGGGGTGATAAAACCAAAACCTTTTGCGGCGTCAAACCACTTTACTGTACCAGTATTCACTAATAAATTACCTTTTAAAAATTACAATATGAAATACGTTCAAAGTTATGCGGGAAGAATGAGAGGTGAAAACCGGAAAGGGTTTGAGCCAGGCATGCTGCCTAAATAACGATAAATGTATATGTCCTAGTTGCTGTCCCGTCGGCCGTTTTATCGGTTAGCGACGTGGACATAAACTATGACAGACGACTATACAGTAAGTTCCAGCTTTTACAACAAATATCGAAAAAAATAGCACAAATAAAAGTGGCTTGGCGATGAATGATAATGGTTCCTATTCATCGCCAGGCCGGTGATAGAGGGCTTCAGTCCCTTTGAATACGCTCTACACTGACGGTATGCCGAATCGGATAGACCGGTGGGCCGAACTGGTTGTAAATAGCCACATCCGCCGCATCCCGGCCATAACCGATAGACACGTAGCCCCCGCGGAGCTCGCTCTGCGTGGGATCGAAGGTATACCAGCGCCACCCCACGTAGGCTTCAAACCAGGCATGCATGTCCATCGGTTCGAGTCCTTCAAGATATCCGACCACCAGCCGCGCCGGAATACTGATGGCCCGGCACATGGCAATCGCAAGATGCGCCAGATCCCGACAAACGCCCACCCGCACCTGATTCATCTCCACGGCCGATACGGGAACTTCACTGCTTCCGGGCTGGAAACTGACATTGGTCTGTACCCAGTCAACAATGGCCGAGACCTGGTCATAACCCGGCTGAGCGTTGGCAGTGATTTCCATGGCCATCTGCCCAAAACGCTCTGATTCACAATAACGGGATGGCAACAAATAGGTCAGCACGTTATCGGGCAAATTCTGCACCTCGATAAAGGGAGCACCTGGATCGCGGTCCATATAATCGGCAGCCAGCACTTCCGCCCTGTTCTTTACCGAAAAATTACCCGGCGGAGCGATAAGCCGCTGGCACATGTTGCCGTAGGGGTCCATGAACTCAAAAACCTGGATATTCGGCAACAGGCGATATTCCTCACTGGCCACCCACTGTTGTGCCCCACTGCGGGGCCGCAGCATCAGTACGAAGGGCGTGGGCACCTCAATCTCAAATACAAACTCGCAGTTTGTTTGTAGCCACATAAAACCTCAGGAGAACTCTGCCGTTGAAAGTATGATTTTGACTGCTCGTGCCCATACCATAGTCGGTCTTCCACCCAACCTCAATCGTCAATACCGGCAAACTGGAAGACGAACATGAAATGAAAACTGATCCCCACTAACACGAAAACGTGGAACAGCTCGTGCGGGCCGATCACCCCATCTATCAGCACCGGATAACGCAGGTACTCGAACACGGCCCCGATGGTGTAAGCCAGGGCACCCAGCAACAGGTACTTGATAAAACCGAAATGAAAACGGCGATAGAGCAGAATCCCTGTCAATGCGCCAACCCAGCCCAACCCCAGATAAAGCGCAAGACTGAGCCATTCGGGGATATCCTCAAAAAAAATACTCTTCAATGTAATACCGGTAATGGCGACAGCCCAGATAAAAAGCAGAATCCCCCAGCGCAGACTACGGGTGAACAACAGGCCGTGGATCGGCGTGAAGGTCCCGGCAATAAGAAAGAAAATCCCCGCATGATCCAGCCGTTGCAGGACCGCCCTGGCACTGCCACCGGGTTCGAGAAGATGAAATACCCCGCTCATCGCCAGCAGGAACACGATGGAAAAACTGAAAATGCCCAGGGCAAAAACACGACCGGCATGGCCCCGGCCTCGATACATCAACACAATGCCCAGCACGAAAAAGACACCTGCAGCAAGTAGATGTGTGATAGAGCTGAAGGGTTCGCTGAAGCCCGCGATCGGGATGATATGCATGTCAGGCATTATGAATTGATGGTGTACTAGTAGAGAGATTTCAAGCAAAAACAATATTCTCAGGCATGTTCGCGAAACCTTGAAATAATAAACCTGTCCCCTTTAACCTTCAAATTTTGTTACCCAAAAAGGAAGGGCCGGCAAGGGGAAGTAAATCACTCCCTTAACCGGCCCTGTTACGGGTTTGTCTCGAACTGATTAGAAATCCATTTGAGCACCAAACGCGAAAGTATCTATATCAGATAACATCTCAATTTTTCCGAAGATGGAAATCTGGTTATTGATATAATAATTCAGCTTGCCGCCAAAACCACTCTGATCTTCGAAATCATTGTCAAAACTGATTGAGGTGACATAAGCCTGTGCTTCCATATTATTTGCAATAGCGGTACGAATTCCACCCGTCAGGACAAGAGCATCATCGTCAATAGATCCACCGGGCCCTTCCAGCTCATAATTACCTATTTGCACAACACCAAAGAAATCCAGGCTGTTATTTATTGGCAGATGTGCCCCGATACCGAACAGGTACATTGTTGAGTCTATATCGTAGTCATACCCAATACTCTGGTAACGAACAGGAATGAACAGGCTGTTATTCAGCTCGAAGTTACCCTCAAAATCCAAACCATCGCCATCAACACTTATACCGGGAGCAAGGTCGATATCCACATTAGCGTATGAGATGCTGGCATTGTTGTAGCTGAAGTCCGCCGCCTGCGCATTGAACGCCACAAGCAGAAATGAAGCAGCAATTGTCTTTTTCATGTCAATTTCCTTATTAAATTTTATAACTCGAAGCAGGTGATTAGACCACCGAATCTCAAAAATAGCATCAACTGATCAATTTTTAAGTGAGCCAAATGCGAACCAAATCACAAAAGAAAAGGCCGGTAACAAAATCAAATCTTGCTGACTTTGTTACCGGCCGTTTTTTGTTCCAGGAAGTTATGCCAGGCCGCACTTCTCCTTGATCGCAACGACAACGTCCTCACTGGAGGTGGCGTTGACGTTCATCAGGATACCTTCCTTCTCATAGAAGCCGGCCAGCGGCGCAGTCTTCTCATTGTAGACATCCAGGCGGCTGGAAATGGCTTCCTCGGTTTCATCATCACGCTGTACCACCGGGCCGCCACACTCATCACACACGCCTTCGACCTTCGGCGGCTTACTCTTGACGTTGTAAATGGCGTTGCACTGGGTGCAGGTACGGCGGGTGGTCAGGCGATCGAGGATTACCTCGCGCGGCACGTCCAGGTTGACTACCGCGTCCAGCTTTTCACCCATTTCTTCCAGCATGGTCTTGAGCTGTTCAGCCTGGGGAATGGTGCGCGGGAACCCGTCCAGCAGGTAACCGTTCTTGCAATCGTCTTCCTTGAGGCGCTCTTTCATGATGCCCATGATCAGCTCGTCCGGCACCAGGTCGCCGGCTTTCATGTAACCTTCGGCCTGCTTGCCCAGTTCGGTGCCTTCCTTGACGGCGGCACGCAGAATATCGCCGGTGGAAATTTGTACAGAACCGTCAATCGCGCTCAGCATATTGGCCACGGTGCCCTTGCCGGCACCCGGTGCGCCTAACAGAATCAGTTTCACTATGTATCCCCCTGTATCGAGTTACGAGTTAATGGTCAATCAGAATTTGGTGGGCTTTATTTCATAAATTGGACTGAAGTTCCAAATAATTTTTTTTAGTAGCCAATAAGCTGGAGCCCGGAAATACCCTATCCCGTGTACACAAGTCTATGAATAGCAAGTTATTATGAACAAAACTGGTTTTTGCCGGTCCTATTTGTGACGTGGCGAAACTGGCCGTAGGATACTCAAATGCCATGGAATTTACATAGCGAATATGACGACGATGGACAACGACACGACTTCGAAAATACCGCCAACCCCGACGCATAAACCCCGGCCCATGATCGACCTGTTGGTCAGTATCCTGATTCCATCCGTCATCCTGATGAAATTAAGCGGCCCGGAGCACCTGGGACCCAGCGGGGCACTTGTCATCGCACTGGTCTTTCCGCTTGGTTGGGGATCGTTTGAACTCGTCAAATACAGGAAATTCAACTTCATTGCACTGCTTGGCCTGGTCAGTGTATTGCTCACTGGCGGCATCGGCCTGTTGCAGCTTGACCCGAAATGGCTGGCGATCAAGGAAGCCGCGGTTCCGGGGCTTATTGGCATTGCCGTCCTGATCTCAGCCTATACGCCCTATCCTCTTATCAGGACCTTGCTGTACAACCCCCGGGTACTGAAGATAGACAAGATCGAGAGCAAACTTCATGAACTCGGTAACCGGCAACATTTTGACAGCCGGTTACAGAATGCCACGTACCTGTTGAGCAGTACCTTCCTGTTTTCCGCCGTTATGAATTATTTATTGGCCAAATGGATCGTCACCAGCCCGGCGGGCACACCCGCATTCAACGAGGAGCTCGGACAAATGACGCTGCTGAGTTACCCCGTGATCGCCATACCATCAACAGTGATGATGATGGCAATTTTGTTTTACCTGTGGCGAACAATTCGTACGTTGACAGGATATAAACTGGAAGAGATCATTGCTACGCAAAGTCCATAAAGAAACCTTGAACAGTGAGGCGTGGGGTGAAGATATCATTTCATGGTGCTGATCGCGGTGTAACCGGCTCCTGTCATCTCATCGAGTGTGCCGGCAAACGCGTCTTGATCGATTGCGGTATGTATCAGGGTGGGCGTGAACTACGTGAGGAAAATGCCGAGGACTTCGGCTTTGACCCCGGGCAGATCGACTATGTCCTGTTAACCCATGCTCACCTGGACCACTGCGGTCGAATCCCCTTGCTGGCAAAGCGTGGTTTTCGCGGTGAGATCATCACCACTGCTGCCACACGAGAACTGGCCCGCATCGTCATGCTGGACTCCGCCGGCCTGCAGGAGGAAGACGCGGAATATCACCGACGTCGCCATGCCCGCCACGGCCATCACCATGATACCGAACCGCTCTACACCACTCTTGATGCTCTGAATTCGCTTGAGCACTTCGGTCGCACCGCCCACTACAACCAGCGCCTCAGCTTATGCGATGGTATCCATGCCACCTTCTATGACGCAGGACACATCCTTGGTTCTGCCAGCATCCTGCTGGAGCTGGAGGAAGGTGAAACCAACCGCAAGGTGGTCTTCTCAGGTGATCTGGGCAATGCCGGTCGTCCACTGTTACGCGACCCGGAAGTGCCACCCGGTGCCGACGTGGTGGTGATGGAGACT
>JASFNY010000019.1:0-13597 GCA_050116795.1 Thiohalophilus sp. | reverse complement strand
CTGGCCACAACTCGACACCCTGTGGGAAACCCTGCGTGAACAACCCAAAGCATGGTACATCTACGCCGTGGGGGAAATGCCTCCGGAAAAACCGGTCGATGCACAACAACTGAATACCTTTATCAACGAAATAGACGCCCTGTTAAGACAGGAACATGACGAGGATTATTGCGGCATTGTCTATGTCGACAAGCCATCAGATCCGGGCTTTATAAAAATCTATGATCCCAACAATCTTGGCGTATCGTGTGGTTATAGTGATAACCCACCGCTACCGGGCTGGGTCCTGTCACTCATTCCCCCGGTGGATCTGCCGGCGGCCCTGCCACCACCGGGCAATCGCCGCCGCTGGTGGCAAAGACTTTTCGCTAGCTGATTAACAACTTCTATTTACAAACGGGTGCCTGAATGCACCGCATCTGATTACAACTTAAGCAGCTTGACTATTGTGTATTTAATTGCATTAGCAATTAATAATTTTACCAAATGGATACACGCTATCGAATTCAGGTTAAAAAAATTGCGTAATAGAAAATGTTAATGAATGATGCAATCTGGCTTTTACTTTTGCCCCAGGGATGTGCATAGTAAGGCACTATCAGAATATCGGACTGCAATGGTCCTTGAACAACAACAATCCACCATACCTATCATAATAAGGGGGTAACGTAATATGGATGCGAAAATCGTTTGGCTATTCATATTCGTTGCACTGTACTGGGGGTACTGCATCTTTTGGGGTATTAAAGGTGCAATGTCCGCCAAAACCGCTTCGGATTACTTCATTGCTGGACGAAGTATTTCACTGTGGGTTTTCGTACTGGCTGCAACGGCAACATCGTTCTCTGGCTGGACATTCATGGGACATCCCGGGCTGTTGTATCGCGACGGATTTCAATATGCCTATGCGTCGTTCTATGCCATAACTATTCCGTTCACGGGGGTTATCTTCCTGAAACGGCAATGGATACTGGGCAAACGCTTCGGTTTTGTTACACCGGGTGAAATGCTGTCCAACTATTTCAAATCAGACACCATTCGTTTACTGGTTGTTCTGGTAGCCCTGATCTTCTCCATTCCCTACCTGGGTCTGCAGTTGCGTGCATCAGGCTTCCTGTTCAACGTATTAACTGACGGTATGCTCGGTGTTGAAACCGGTATGTGGCTCTTGTCTGCAGTCGTACTGATTTACGTGGCATCGGGCGGTCTTCGAGCGGTAGCTTACGTGGATACCATGCAGGCTATTCTGCTGGCACTGGGTATCGTGGCTATCGGGATAATCGCCATTAACTATGTCGGCGGCTGGGATCGTCTGAATGACGGCATTGCCGCGCTGGCCCAGTTCGACACCAAGCGAACACCCGATGGCTACAGTCACTACATAGCCATTCCCGGGGTTATCCAGTTTGTCTCCGGACTTGGAGTTGAAAACCCGGTCGGTGGTGCATGGACTGCGATCATGGTGTTGACCTACATGTTCGCCCTGATGGGTATTCAGTCAGCACCGGCGTTCTCCATGTGGGCATTCTCCAACCACAACCCGAAACCGTTTGCACCCCAGCAGGTCTGGGCATCTGCCTTCGGTATCGGCTTTATCCTGATGGTGTTCACTGCCATGCAGGGGCTCGGCGCCCACTTCCTCGGTGCAGACACGGCCTTTGCCGCGGCCCATCCGGAGCTGGTCAACAACGTCATGTCCGAAGGTCTGCACGGCAAGGACCTGATGGAATCGGCGGGTAAACAGGGTAACCTGGTTCCCCAGTTGATCTATCTGATGGCCGATGCCGCGCCCTGGCTGGTCGGTCTGTTATCGGTCTGTGCGCTGGCTGCAATGCAGTCTACCGGTGCGGCCTACATGTCCACCGCCGGCGGTATGCTGACCCGCGATCTCCTCAAGCGCTATGTCATGCCCAATGCCACACACGCCCAGCAGAAACTGTGGGGGCGTATTGGTGTTGCCGTCATCGTACTGGCTGCGTTGATGGTGGCGACACATGCGACCGACGCACTGGTACTGCTAGGCGGACTGGCAGTGGCCTATGGCTTCCAGATGTGGCCTGCCCTGATGTCTGTCTGCTACTTCCCATGGCTGACCCGACAGGGTGTCGTGCTGGGTCTGATTGCCGGTCTGATCGCGGTAACGTTGACCGAGAAGATCGGTGCACAGTACATGCCGTGGGGACGTTGGCCCTGGACTATCCACTCCGCTGGCTGGGGTATCTTCTTCAACCTGGGCATAGCCATCATTGTCTCGTTCCTGACACAGAACAAGGCAGACTATGACCATAAGATGACCTACCACAGCTACCTGCGGGAGCACGCCAGCCTGCCGGCTGCCAAGAAGAAACTGGTACCGACCGCCTGGATCATCGTGCTGGTATGGTTCTTCTTCGGTATCGGCCCCGGTGCAGTCATCGGTAATACCATCTTTGGTAATCCGAATGACGCAAGCACCTGGCTGTTCGGCATGCCGTCCATCTGGGCCTGGCAACTACTTTGGTGGGCACTGGGTGTGTTCATGATGTGGTTCCTGGCATACAAGATGGAAATGTCGACTGTGCCCGAAACGGAAGTCCAAGCCTTGCATGAAGATATCGGTGATATCCACCTGGATGTAGACAAGCCATAATCTTCATAACTGGCAAAAGATAAAGGGAGGGCTTATGCCCTCCCTTTTCTTTCCACCATCTTTAATTTGTAATAACATAAATCAACTATGATGTACTTTATTCTTTCAGTACTGGTACTGGCCGCACTGCTATTTATCCCTGTCAGCAAACTGATCTGGGTATTCAGTGTCAGACGCTTGCAACGCAAGACAAAATCCGAACTCACCAAGCCAGAGATCGACGGGCAGCTCAATCGCGCCCGCTTTATTAGTATATTTCTCTGTCTGATATTTTCTTTTCTGTTCAATCTGCAAATTATAGGTTTACCCGGCAATGGATGATCCCGTATATAGAACACTCAAAATGCTTGCCATCGGTATGGGTCTGTTATGGCTCGGCTATATGGTCTATGAAGGGCTGGCAAAAGAACATGTTCCCGGTGAAAAAGCCTACGAAGCTGCTAACCGTTATTTCGAGGACGGGCAGTTTGAACAGGCAGTCAATGAATACGACAAAGCCCTGCAAGGCAACAGCGATCTTCTTCCTGCAATACGTGGCAAGGCACGCAGCCTGACACAGTTAAAGCGTTATGATGAAGCTCTGGTGTTGTTCAATCAGGCAATCGAACAGGATCCAAAATTTGCCCCGGCCTATGCCAACCGCGGCATACTCCTTGATCGTATGGGACAATACGAAAAAGCGATTCAGGATTATGAAAAAGCACTGGAGTTGATGCCGGAACTGGCTGAAGGTCCAAACTGGCTTACCCGTTTCCTGCGGCTGCAACCGGAAAAGCCGCCGACGATAGATGATCGAGCACAATATCTGAAACAGCAACTGGCCCTGCCACCGGAAAAACGTAAACTGCGCGATCCCAACCAGGACGAAGAACAGCGCAGCTACAAGATGTAGTATCAGATAAATCCGATAATATCGACGAACAGAACGCGCACGCAGAACAGCATCGCAATCGCACCGAATAAAAGATGGCCGATCTCGGTTTCACCGTTATCATCGCGATAGGTCAGACCATGGTAGGCAATAAGCCCGGTCACCAGAACAAATATCCAGTCAAGCATACCGACACCTCATAGCGTTATTATTTTTCTTCGGTATGGTATAACCATACACCGTTCGCCCGGGGGCGACCAGCCCCAAAAAAGACTGTGTTTGGCTATATGCGTATTGGCTGTCAATAACAGGGGGGGAAATAACACTCTTCCCCGAATAACATCCATTGCGGCGAATGATTGGTGACGATGATCAGGAACACAAGAATAAAAATCAGGCCAAGCAGAATTCGCAGGCCACGTCGAATCGCCGGACGAGTCGCAGAATGCTGTGACGGTTCACTGGGAAACCGATCATCCTGCCGATTGCCGCGTTGCTGAATTATCTCCCTGGCATAATGCCTGACCCAGAACGGGATCTCCTCGCGGTACATATAACGGGCAAAAACATCCTCAAGTTTTACCGTTATTGCCGGCTTGCCATACCAGTCCTTGTAGGCCAGCTCGAACAGGTGAAATTCGCTGATATCCAGCAATGCAACCGCATCCAGTAAAACCCGCAGATCGGGTGATAGAGGTTTGTCATGAAACAGAAACATACCGCACCTGCCAAACGGTTTGGTCTTGTTTTTACAGTATAGTATAGTCAGGCCAAATCAGCCGACGGTGACGGCATGAAAAATCCTGAAACAGCAGCACCGGACAGTTTACCTTTGCTGGGTGATTTGCCCGAAGAAGCACGTATGGCTCTACGCCAGGCTGCCAGCGAGCGGAAGCTCGATTCCGGCGAAGTCCTGTTTCATCAGGACGATGCCTACCCGAAAGAACTGTACCTGCTGATGGACGGGGAAATCGCCATCCGGCGTCAGGATGGCAAGCAATTTCCGGTGAAACCAGGGGAACTGCTGGGACTATCCAATTATCTGGATAAAACTGCTTACCACTCGACGGCCACTGCCCTCACCTCAGCACGGATCCTGGTCATCCCCGAGGCCACTCTCAAGCAACTGGAAAACAGCTACCCGGCTATCGCCGATGCAATCAGCCGCATCATTGCCGAAAGAATCCGGACCCGCTCGTGGCGCAGCCAGGTCGAACAGGGTCCACTTGCGCAACCGGTTCGTAATATCATGAAAGCGCCACTGTCGACCTGTCATACCGGACTCAGTCTGCGCGAGGCCTTCAAGATCATGCAGGAGCGCAAGATAGGCAGCCTGGGTGTCCTGGATCAACAGGACAGATTGTTTGGTGTGCTGACCTACGCCGGACTCGCAGAAGCACTGACTCTCAAGGGCGCAACACCCGACCATCCACTGGACAAAGCCACCTGCGATACACCGCGCACGATTACCTCGTCAGCCCCGGTCTGGCAGGCTCATGATCTGTTATCGAGTTACAACACCAAATACCTGGTTGTCACTGAAAACGAACAACCGGTCGGCCTGGTTTCCCAGACTGACCTGTTACGCTCGCTGATTACGGCTGACAACAGCCTGTTAAGTGATATCGATCAGGCACAGGACCTGCATCAATGCAGGCATTTTTATGAGGAACTGTATCGTTATGCCGAGCAGTGTCAGCAAACCAATCGCTATGCCAGTCAGGCCGTACGTCTGCTCAGCCTTGCTCACCTGCGAATACAGCGGAGGGTTATCGAACTCGTCAGCAAGCAACTTGAAACTGAACTCGGCCCGGCGCCATGCCGTTATGCCCTGCTGATCATGGGTTCAGGCGGTCGCCAGGAGATGCTGCTGAATCCGGACCAGGATAATGGTCTGATCATTGATGATCGAAACAGCAGCCCGAATGACGACGCCCTCAGGTGGTTCGAGCAATTTACAGAAAAGCTCAATCCTGCGCTTGCAGAGGCCGGATATATACTTTGTCCCGGCGATATCATGGCACGCAATCCGATGTTTCATAAAACTCTCTCCCAGTGGCAGCAACAATTCAGTCATCTGGTCAAGAAACCGAATATGAAGGGTGCTATCTGGTCGAACATCGTATTCGACTTCGACACTCTGTATGGCGACGACTCACTTACCTATGCATTGCGACAACACCTGCTTGGCGCCTTGCAAAAAAATCACCGTCTACTGGATTACATGGTTGAACATGATGCAGAAGGCAAGCCGGCTATCGGTTTGTTCAATCGATTGATCACTTCCGATGAAGACACAGAGCGCGGCAGCATCGACATCAAACGCAATGGACTGCGAATTATCGCTGATGCAGCCCGTGTCTATGCACTGGCCAACGGCATCAGCCAGTGCAATACACAGGATCGTCTGAAAAGCCTGGTCCATCGCGGGATACTCAGTGCCGACCTGGTCGATGCCGTCAGTTTTGCCTATGAAGAGCTACTGGATATGATTTTGCAGAAGCAGGTCCAGCAAAGACGCAGTGATCAGAAACTGGACAAGCGTGTATATCTCGAAGAACTCAATGAACAACAGCACTCTATGCTACGCATGTCCATGCGAGCCATTAAACGACTGCAGGACAAATTACAGGGCCAGTATGGACGTGCGGCGTTTTGACCATGGCTACATCGCTGCTTCAGAAACTTTACGAAAAATTGTTCGGCCAACACAGTCCGCCTGATGATCCTCAGCTCTATCAACTCTGGAAATCATGTCGTCCGGGAAATCGTCGTAGCCTTCTTCAGACACCGATCAAATACTGCCGGTTTGTCGTAATGGATACGGAAACCACCGGTTTCCATGCCTATGGTGGTGATGAGATCGTTTCCATTGCCCTGCTCGAGTACAAAGGACTCAAGCCCAGTGGTCGTGAATACTACCAGTTGATCAATCCGCAGCGTGCGATTCCTGAACAGTCGCAAAAGATACACGGCATCAGCGATGAGCAAGTCAAAGACGCACCAACACTCCGCGAAGAGCTGCCAACGATCATTGATTTTATGCAGGAAAGTGTACTGATAGGACACCACTTGCAATTCGACTTGCGTTTCCTTGACCGAATGCTGTTCGAGTGGCTGGGCTGCAAGCTCGAGCACCCCACGCTGGATACCATGCTGTTGTATCAGAGCTGGAGCGGTCAGCTCGGCCATTACGAACTGGAACAGGTGGCCGAACGTTGCCAGGTGCCTGTAACGGAACGGCATACTGCGCTGGGGGATGCACGCACCGCCGCCGGCATTTTTGAAACCCTGACCCCACGCCTGGTGGACAACAAATCACCAGTAAAAATACTTATTAATCAACAAATTAGTGGCGCCTAAACGACTGAAAAACAGCCCGAAATGCTTGATGCGACGGGACAGTCCTGTTAAAAATATCCTATGATATTTTCCCCGGACAACGCCATCCTTGGTCATCCGTTGACCCGCCGAATCGGCTGGGTGGGCTATGCCATTGTGTTCTATCTGTGCGGGCAGAGCTTCTTCATCTGGCTGCTGGAGCCAGCACAGTTCAGTGGGGGTATTCACTGGCTGGGAGTGGTTCTCTTTCCGTTCGTACTGATCGGGTTTTTCTTTACCCAGCGCAAGCTGGGTTGCGGTCCAGGCCATTGCCGGGGCGCACCTGACGATGACCGGCACCAGCAACAGAACAAGCGGCAAAACTATACCCCGCCCCCCGGATTCTGACCTGGTCAGGCTGATCGACGACAAATAACAATACAGGAGTCTCCACCATGTCTGATGACAAGATATACGACGTTCCTGCTGACTTCGCCAAACAGGCAAATATTAGCGAGAATGACTACGAAACGATGTACCGTCGATCGATCGATGACCCCGAAGGCTTCTGGGCTGAACAGGCAGAAAAATTCCTTACCTGGTACAAACCCTGGAACAAGGTGCTGGACTGGAGTTATGACGCTGATGACCTCCATATCAAATGGTTCGAAGGCGGAAAACTCAATGTTGCCTATAACTGTATCGATCGGCACCTCGATGAGCGGAGTGATCAGACAGCCATAATCTGGGAAGGCGACGATCCCGGCGACGACAAACACATTACCTATCGTGAGCTGCATGAGCAGGTTTCCAGACTCGGCAATGTTCTGAAAGAACGGGGCGTCAAAAAAGGCGACCGTGTTTGCATCTACATGCCGATGATTCCCGAAGCCGGTTACGCCATGCTGGCCTGTGCGCGTATCGGCGCGGTTCATTCGGTGGTATTTGGCGGCTTCTCCCCCGAATCTCTCAAGGACCGCATTCTCGATTCCGACTGCCAGGTGGTGATTACTGCTGATGAAGGAGTTCGTGGCGGCAAACATGTACCTTTGAAGGCCAACACGGACAAAGCCCTGGAAGGTTGCCCCAACGTGCATACCGTACTGACTGTCAAACGCACCGGCGGCAATATCGAGTGGCACGACAAACGCGATGTCTGGTACCACGAAGCGATAGACAAGGTTTCGGCCGATTGCCCTCCTGAAGAAATGGATGCCGAGGATCCGTTATTCATTCTTTACACATCCGGCTCCACCGGCAAACCCAAGGGTGTGCTGCATACAACCGGCGGATATCTGTTGTTTACCGCCATCACCACCAAGTATGTCTTCGACCTGCATGAAGGTGATATCTACTGGTGTTCCGCCGATGTCGGCTGGATTACCGGTCACAGTTACCTTGTTTATGGCCCCCTGGCGAACGGTACAACGACTGTATTCTTCGAGGGTGTGCCCAACTATCCGGATGCCTCACGCTTCTGGCAGGCGATCGACAAACATAAGGTCACCATTTTTTATACTGCGCCGACTGCCATCCGTGCATTGATGCGCGAGGGTAACGACCCGGTCAAGAAAACCTCGCGTGAGTCCCTGCGCTTACTGGGTACCGTGGGCGAACCTATCAATCCCGAGGCCTGGGAGTGGTACCACAAGGTGGTAGGTGATGGGCGCTGCCCGATCGTTGACACCTGGTGGCAGACCGAAACCGGTGGCCACCTGATCACTCCCCTGCCCGGCGCCACCAGGCTCAAACCCGGCTCTGCAACACGACCTTTCTTCGGTGTCAAACCAGGTATTATCGACACTGAAACCAATAAACTCATCGAAGGTGATGGTGAAGCCACCGGGGCACTGGTAATCACCCAACCCTGGCCGTCACAGATGCGAACGGTATACGGCGATCATCAACGCTTTGTTGACACCTATTTCAAAACCTATCCCGGATACTATTTCAGTGGTGACGGTGCACGGCGTGACAAGGATGGCTATTACTGGATCACCGGTCGTATGGATGACGTGCTGAATGTCTCCGGTCACCGCATGGGTACCGCCGAGATTGAATCCGCGCTGGTACTGCACGAGAAAGTGGCCGAGGCTGCGGTGGTCGGCTATCCGCACGACATCAAGGGTCAGGGTATTTATGCCTATGTCACCACCGTGAAGGGTGTTGAACCCAGTGATGAACTCAAGGCCGAGCTGCTCGACCTGGTACGTCAGGAGATTGGCCCGATTGCCAAACCGGATGTCATTCAGTGGGCGCCGGGGCTGCCCAAGACCCGCTCTGGCAAGATCATGCGCCGTATCCTGCGCAAGATAGCGGAAAACGACCTGGGCAACCTGGGCGATACTTCGACACTGGCCGATCCGGCCGTGGTCGACGACCTGGTCGAAAACCGTGCCAACAAATAGTCGATCGCCCCGGGCAGAATTGCCACGGCAAAGCAGGGACGTATGAAGCAACTCGAACAAACCCGGGAATATCTGCTCAACCGACTCTGGACTGTGGATGTCAACACTCTCACGCCCTGGCAACGCCGGGGGGTCGGTATTCTGCGGGTGATTTACCTGATCGGCCGGGATCTGGCCACAGGCGAACTGAACATGCGCGCCATGAGCCTGGTCTACACCACCTTGCTGGCACTGGTTCCACTCCTGGCAGTCAGCTTCTCTATCCTGAAAGGCTTCGGAGTACATAACCAGCTGGAACCGATTCTGCTCAACCTGCTGGCACCACTGGGTGAGCGCGGGGTGGAAGTCACGAATCACATCATCGGCTTTGTGGAAAACGTCAAGGCCGGGGTTCTGGGTTCGGTCGGCCTGGTTCTCCTTCTCTATACAGTCATTTCTCTGACTCAGAAAATTGAACGCGCATTCAACTACACCTGGCAGGTTACCGAAAACCGCTCCATGGCACGGCGCTTCAGTGATTACTTCAGCGTGATATTGATAGGGCCACTGCTGATCTTCTCCGCCATCACTCTCACCGCCACAATCACCAGCAGTACTCTGTACACCAGTATGCAAAAAACAGCTGTCATAGGCTGGTTGTTACAGAGCTTCAATGAAGTGTTGCCTTATCTGCTGGTGATCCTGGCCTTTGCCTTCATCTATGTACTGGTGCCAAACACCAAGGTTCGAATCCGCTCCGCCCTGGTCGGTGCCGCGGTGGCCGGAATTATGTGGCAAACCGTCGGCTGGGGCTTTGCCACACTGGTCTCTCACTCCCCTCGTACCATCGCCATCTACTCGGCCTTCGCAACCCTGTTCCTGTTCATCGTCTGGCTGTACATCAGCTGGTTGATTCTGTTGATTGGCGCCAGTATCGCCTTTTACCACCAGTACCCGGAACGACGCTGGCGGGAATCCCGCCAGTTAAAACTGAGTAACCGTCTCAAGGAAAAACTGGCCCTTTCCGTAATGGTTGCCATTGGTCGCCGCTATTATCAAAATCAGCCAGAATGGACTTTGCCCGAACTGGCGTCCAAATTGAACACCATCGAGCACAATCTGCACCCCCTTCTGGACAAGCTGGTCGACGCACAGCTGCTGGTACGTACCGAACACGAACCACCTCGTTATATTCCCGGCCAGGCGCCGGAAAAGATCAGCCTGCTGAACATCATCGAATGTATTCGCCAGGCGGGAGAAGATGAGGTAACCAATATGCAACAATTACCGGTCGATCCCGTGGTGGACGATATTTTCGACAGCTATCAGCAGGCCGCGGCCGACCATCTGGAGAAAACCAGCCTGCGGGACCTGGTGGCCGATAACTGAAACGACTGATGCGACTTTATTTGTTTGTGCATAAAAAAAGGGCCCTGAGGGCCCTTTTTATTCAGTGCACTTAATTGCTTACTGGCCGACGGCCTTCATGCTCAAGCGGATACGACCCTGCTTGTCGATTTCCAGAACCTTGACCTTGACCATCTCGCCTTCTTTCAGCTTGTCGCTGACGTTCTCAACACGCTCTTCGCAGATCTGCGAGACATGTACCAGACCGTCCTTGCCGGGCAGAATGGTAACGAAAGCGCCAAAGTCCATCAGCTTGGCCACCTTGCCTTCGTAGATCTTGCCGACTTCCACGTCAGCAGTAATCTGCTCGACCTGGCGACGGGCTTCTTCGGCAGCGGCCTGATCATTGGAAGCAATCTTGACCATACCGTCATCACTGATGTCGATGCTGCAACCGGTCTCCTCGGTAATCGAACGAATGGTCGCACCACCCTTGCCGATCACGTCACGGATCTTGTCCGGATTGATCTTGATAGTGATAAAGCGTGGTGCATAACTGGAGAGTTCTTCACGCGGCTTATCGATGACTGCATTCATCTTGCCCAGAATATGCAGGCGACCTTCTTTGGCCTGATCCAGGGCCACTTCCATAATCTCACGGGTAATTCCGTCGATCTTGATGTCCATCTGCAGAGCGGTGACGCCGTTTTCACTACCGGCCACCTTGAAGTCCATGTCACCCAGGTGATCTTCATCACCCAGAATATCAGTCAATACGGCGAACTTGTTCTCTTCCTTGATCAGGCCCATGGCAATACCGGCGACCGGTGACTTCAGCGGCACACCGGCATCCATCATGGACAGGCTGGAACCGCATACCGAGGCCATAGAGCTGGAACCGTTGGATTCGGTGATCTCGGACACGACTCGCAATGAATAGGGATATTCGTTCATGTCCGGCATTACGCCCAGTACACCGCGTTTGGCCAGTCGACCATGACCGATCTCACGACGTCCCGGTGAACCGGTACGGCCTGTCTCGCCTACGGAATACGGCGGGAAGTTATACTGCAGCATGAACGGCTCGCGATACGAACCTTCCAGGGCGTCGATGATCTGAGAATCCTTGTCCGTACCCAGCGTGGTCACCACCAGCGCCTGGGTCTCACCACGGGTAAACAGTGCAGAACCATGCGTACGCGGCAGCACACCGACCTTGACGGTGATATCACGCACGGTACGGGTATCACGTCCGTCGATACGCGGTTCGCCATTGATAATCCGGCTGCGCACCACTTTTTTCTCCAGTTTGCCGATGGCACCCTGGACTTCGGATTCGCTGTAACCACCCTGTTCATCAGAGACCAGTTTTTCCAGAATCTCGTTACGGATTTCATTCAGACGATCGTAACGGGGCATCTTTTCCTTGATGGTGTAAGCCTCGTTGAACTTGGCTTCGCCCGCTTCGGCCACGGCCTTGTGCAGGGCTTCGTTGACTGCCGGCGGCTGCCAGTCCCAGGCCGGAGTTCCGACTTCGGCGGCAAAGGCCTTGATGGCATCGATGGCAGTCTGCATCTGTTCATGACCGTGCATGACCGCACCCAGCATGACTTCTTCGCTGAGCAGCTTGGCTTCGGATTCGACCATCAGCACGGCGTTTTCGGTACCGGCCACAACCAGGTCAAGCTCGGAGTCTTCCAGTGCCTCTAATCCCGGGTTCAACAGGTAATTGCCGTTCTTGTAGCCGACACGCGCGGCACCGATCGGTCCGCTAAACGGTACGCCTGAAATGGCCAGTGCCGCAGAGGTACCCAGCAAGGCAACAATATCGGGATTCACTTCCGGGTCCATGGACAGGACCGTGGCGATAATCTGGACTTCGTTGGCAAAACCTTTGGGGAACAGGGGGCGGATGGGGCGATCGATCAGGCGGCAGGTAAGGGTTTCGTTTTCCGACGGTCGACCTTCGCGTTTGAGGAAGCCGCCGGGGATTCTACCGACCGCATAGGTCTTTTCCTGGTAATTGACCGTCAACGGGAAAAAGTCACGGCCTTCGGCGGCTTCTTTTTCAGCCACTACCGTCACCAGCACAACGGTTTCGCCCATGCTGATTTTGACGGCGCCAGTGGCCTGTCGTGCAATTTCTCCGGTTTCCAGTGTTACGGTGTGATCACCATATTTGAATTCTTTTGTTGTCACTGCCATGAAATTAAATTTCCTTCTGCCGGCGAGAGTTTATTTGCGCAGACCCAGATTCGTAATCAGTTGACGATAACGTTCCAGATCCCGGTTCTTCAGGTAGTCCAGCAACTTACGACGTTTACTGACCATGCGCAGCAGACCCTGGCGGGAGTGATGATCATGCTTGTGCGACTTGAAGTGTTCGGACAGATCGTTAATGCGTGCGGTCAGCAACGCAACCTGGACTTCCGCGGAACCGGTGTCACCGGTAGAGCGGGCATATTCGTTCACAATCGTGGACTTATGTTCGGCGCTTAAGGCCATTCGCAAGCTCCTGTTCTACAATCATTTTGCCTGAAAATCAGAGCGCGTATTCTACCCGCGCGCCCATCGGTTGTACAAGTATTAGCGACGAAAAATGGCCGCTTTTTTGCCAGCATTGCACCACCAGCAATCACTTCAGCCGGCGCTGCTGACCAGCCGTTGCGGGGCCACCCTTCCATCGCCCAGAATTCTGCCCACACCGATAAAACGGTGCTCATCGCCGACAAACAGCCGCACCAGGCCGCTGGTCGGCGCCCGGGCAATCTGGACTGCCTGCCCCTGCTGCAGGTAATAGGCGGTATTGTCGGTGAGGACAATCTCGGGCCAGTCTCCCAGCGCCGCCTCGACCGGCAGCAGGTAGCGATCCAGGCCTGCCAGGCCATCCTCGGCCAGGTGCTCCAGCTCGGCCAGACTCACTGCCCTTTCAATGGAAAATGGGCCGGCGGCGGTGCGTCGCAGGGCCGACAAATGGGCCCCACAGCCCAGCTCACGGCCGATGTCCTCGGCCAGAGTACGAACGTAGGTGCCCTTGGAACA
>JASFNY010000018.1:0-14277 GCA_050116795.1 Thiohalophilus sp. | reverse complement strand
TGGGACTTTCGGTCGAAGCTGCGGCAGAAGGTATCCTGCGCCTGGCCAATGAACACATGGCACATGCCCTGCGGGTAATGTCGGTACAACGCGGAATCGATCCGCGCGAACTGGCACTGGTCTCCTTTGGTGGTGCCGGCGGGCTGCATGTTTGCGCACTGGCCGAGGCGCTTGGAATGCGGCATGCCATCGTGCCGGTCTATGCCGGTGTGCTGTCGGCACTTGGCATGCTGGTGGCGCCACGTGCAAGGCAACTGTCCCGCACCTTGAACCGCCTGCTAAACGAGATCGATGAAGGTTCGATTAACCATGAACTGGAGCTGTTGATCGAGAGCGGCCTGGAAGCGATGGAGCAGGAAGGGGTATCGCGAGAGGAGATCAATATTTTCCCAAGTGTCGATCTGCGTTACCAGGGACAGTCCTATTATCTCAACGTGCCCTGGCAGAACCACGAACAGGCCGAGCAGGATTTTCATGACCTGCACGAACAGCGTTATGGCCACCAGCTGGAACTGCCGGTGGAGCTGGTTAACGTGCGCGTTGCGTTGCAGCGACCGCCGCAGACCATCACCCTGCAGGCGGTCAAGGCGCAACAATCTGCCGGGGCATTCGAGACAGTCGAAATGTATGGATTGGATGATTCAGTTCCCGTCTTTGCGCGCGATGATCTTCCCGTCGGTCAGAAGTTCGAGGGCCCGGCATTGATCACCGAAACTGTCTCGACCACCTACCTGGCACCAACCTGGTCGGCCGAGGTACACGAGACAGGGTGTCTGTTGCTGAACAAGACAGGGTAAAGGGAAGATGTTTTTTTATTGGTGAAATAAAAAACCCGCTGGTTGAGCAGCGGGTTTTTCATGTTGTCAGTTTCGCGAAGCCTGAATTATTTGATCTTGGCTTCCTTGTACATCACGTGTTTGCGAACCACCGGGTCGTATTTTTTCACTTCCATTTTTTCCGGCATGGTGCGCTTGTTCTTGGTTGTGGTGTAGAAGTGACCGGTACCGGCGCTGGAGACGAGTTTGATCTTGTCACGCATGATATGTCTCCTTTACACCTTGTCGCCACGGCGGCGCATATCCTCGAGGACGGCCTCGATGCCTTTCTTATCAATGATGCGCATGCCCTTGCTGCTGACGCGCAGTTTTACCCAGCGGTTTTCCGACTCGACCCAGAAACGGTGCGAATGCAGGTTGGGCAGAAAACGACGACGGGTTTTGTTGTGAGCGTGGGATACGTTGTTCCCGCTCATCGGGCGTTTGCCAGTCACTTGACAGACTCTGGCCATGGTTATTCTCCAAAAATCGGCTGCACAATGCGTCAAAGAGCGCGAATTTTACGGACTTCCGGCTCCGGATACAAGCCCAATCCCGCCCCAAAGCTCGCCAATCCGGGCTTCGGGGGGGCTACAGCCAGCCTCGCTCGGAAAAGGCCACGCACTCGCCATCGCCGACCACGATATGGTCCAGCACCCGCACCTCGACCAGCTCCAGGGCCTCGACCAACCGCCGGGTCAGGTGGCGATCGGCATGGCTCGGTTCGGCGACTCCTGAAGGATGGTTGTGGGCGAAAATCAGGGCCGCGGCGTTATGCTGCAGGGTCTTTTTGACCACCTCGCGTGGGTGCACGCTGGCACCGTTGAGGGTCCCACGAAACAGCTCTTCGTAGCGGATCACCCGGTGCTGGCTGTCCAGGAACAGGCAGGCAAACACCTCGTGGGGGAGATCGCGTAGCCGGCTGAGCAGGTAGTGTTTGGTGTCCTCGGGGCTGTGCAAGGCGGCATCTCGTTGCAGGGCCTCACCCAGGTGGCGCTGGGCCAGGGCCAGCACCGCCTGCAGCTGGACGTACTTGGCTTCACCCAGCCCGGGCTGGCGGCAGAATTCCTGTTGCGAGGCGGTCAGCAGGCCCCGTAACCCTCCAAACCGGTGCAGCAGCTCACGGGCCAGATCCACCGCGGTCTTGCCACGGGTACCGGTGCGCAGAAAGATGGCCAGAAGTTCAGCATCAGAGAGGGCCTCGCTACCGCGGGCCAGCAGCTTTTCCCGTGGCCGCTCCTCGGCCGGCCAGTCGCAAATGGGCATGACGACCTCCTTGTCGTACAGTTCCAGTTCTTCAAGCATATAAAGCCGCCACCGGCAGGGCAAGCGGGCGTGGATCTCACCTCTCTTATTAATAAACTCTGTTACACTTTTAAAATGACCCAATTGGCCAATAAACATATCCTGCTCGGCGTAACCGGCAGCATCGCCGCCTACAAGGCGGCTGATCTGGTCCGTCGTCTCCGCGAGGCGGGGGCAGTGGTCAGGGTGGTAATGACCGAGGGAGCCACCGAATTTGTTACCCCGATGACCTTCCAGGCGGTGTCAGGTCACCCGGTTCATCGGCAGTTGCTGGATGCCGAGGCCGAGGCCGCGATGGGACATATCGAACTGGCACGTTGGGCCGATGCGATTATCGTGGCGCCCGCCAGTGCCGATTTCCTTGCTCGCCTTGCCCAGGGGCGGGCGGATGATCTGCTTTCCACCGTCTGTCTCGCTTCGGCCGTACCACTGGCGGTGGCTCCGGCCATGAACACACACATGTGGGCTAATCCGGCCACCACGGAAAACGTGCGCATTCTTCAGCAACGCGGCATGCTGGTCATCGGGCCCGAACAGGGCGAGCAGGCCTGTGGCGATGTTGGCGCGGGCCGCATGAGTCCCCCTGAAACTATCGTCAGCGAGTTGGCCGAGCTGTTCAGTACCGACAGCCTGACCGGCAAGACTGTTCTGATCACCGCGGGACCGACCCGCGAAGCCATCGACCCGGTGCGTTACCTGTCCAATCACAGCTCCGGCAAAATGGGTTTTGCCCTGGCCGGGGCCGCGGCAGAAGCCGGCGCGCGAGTGATTCTGATTAGCGGTCCGGTCGCTCTGGCGACGCCGAAGCACGTCGAGCGTGTGGATGTCGTTAGCGCCGAGGAGATGAACACGGCCGTGCTGGAGCGGGCCAACAGCGCGGATATCTTCATCGCTACCGCCGCGGTCGCTGATTATCGACCTGTACAGGTGCAGACACAAAAGATTAAAAAGACCGAACAAAAGCTTGATCTGGCGCTGGAGCGTACGCCGGACATTCTGGCCGGTGTCAGGCAACACTACCCGGCGCTGTTCTGTGTGGGCTTTGCTGCCGAAACCGGCGATCTCGAGCATTACGCCCGGACCAAGCTGCAGGAGAAACAGCTGGAAATGATCGTGGCCAATTATGTGGGTCCGGCTGCCACGGAAACCCAGGGCACTTTCGGTAGTGATACCAATGCTCTGCAGGTATTCTGGCCGGGTGGCGAGGCCGATTTACCGCTTGCCGGCAAGGGCCAGCTGGCGCGACAACTGATTCCGTTGATCGTCAGCCGTTTCGAGCAGCGTGGGCAACATACCACTGTGGGTGGCAACGTTGTAGAATTGAAAAAAACCTGAAGACGGCAACGTCGTACAGGTGGACTCTGGTACAGCCTGTTTCGTGCTGCAAACCGGACAGACAATAACAACAGTTTCAATCTGACTGAAGGTGGCAACTTCCATCATGTCTCGTATCAAGCTCAAGCTGCTCGATCCCCGGCTCGGCCATGACATTCCTCTGCCCGACTACGCAACCGACGGATCCGCTGGCCTGGATTTACGTGCCTGCCTGGATGAATCCCTGGTGTTGAATCCCGGTGAGACGCAACTGATTCCGACCGGGTTGTCGATCCACATCGGTGATCCGGCGCTTGCGGCAGTTATCCTGCCGCGTTCAGGGCTCGGGCACAAACACGGCATCGTATTGGGTAATCTCGTCGGGTTAATTGATTCGGACTACCAGGGTCAGTTGTTCGTTTCCTGTTGGAATCGTGGCAATGATTCTTTTACTATCAATGTTGGTGAACGTATCGCCCAGTTGGTATTTGTACCGGTGGTGCAGGCGCAGTTTGACCTGGTAGATGAATTCGAGACCAGCGCACGAGCCGAAGGCGGTTTCGGTCATACAGGCCGTGCTTAACCACCCCATAACCTGAAACAGGGAGACGCATCGTGGCCCGTCGTCGCAGACGCAAAAATCGACAACAACAAATCAAAAGCAGTGGCATCTCACTGGGCGCTACCAGCCTTATCGCTTTTTTGCTGTTCAGCGCGATACTCGCGGTGGCGGTTTTTACCGGTCAGATGACGCCACTGTATGCTCTGCAGACTCAAAAGAATGCCGTCCTGGAAAACGAAGCCCGGCGCACCGCGGCCGGTATCAGTCAGGCTATATCAGACTATGCGAATGGTCTGCACAGTATCGCCAGGGATCCAATCACTCGCCAGCTATTGCTGGACGGTGACCAGTCGGCGATTGCCCGGCGCGAAGGTGAACTTGAAACAATCTTCAAGGATGCTTTGCAGGTACGCTTGCTGCAACCCAAGATTTATTCCCCCGACAAGACCGTCGAGCCAAACCTTGGGTTTGCGTGTCTGGATTTGCAGCGCCAGGCCGAGTCACTCAAGGCCCGTCCGCCGGTGGAAATCCATGCCATGGGTACTCCGCAGGCGCACATTGATATCGTTGAGCCGGTGCTGGGGCTTGGTGGGCAGACGGTCGTTGGTCATGTCCAGATGGTACTCGACATGAAGTTACTGGATGCCTTGCTCAAGCAAGCCGCCCGTAGCGGGTACGTGGAATTGAGACAGAAGATCACCGATCAGAATGACGTGCTGGTCGGAACGGCGGGAGATAGTTCAGATAAAGGCCAGGCAGAATCAATCACTGTTGATATCCCCCATACCGCCTGGCGTCTGACCGCCTGGATGCCGCAGGTTCAACGAGTATCGGCATTTAATGTCAATCTGCTGACCATCCTGGCTATCGGAATCACACTGATTGGCATTACCGTGCTGTTACTGTACCAGGCCCTGGGCCGTTCCATTCGCGCCGATCTGCAAAACTTTATGTTACTTGAGGCCAGTATCCTGCGGGGTCACAAGCGGCATGAGTATGCGCTGAATATGAAGCAGTTCCGTGAGGTGGCCAAGCAGCTGCACAATCTGCCCTCGGCGTCGACCATGCAGCGTGAACATGATGACGAGGCACTCGATCTCGGGGATATGGATACGTCTGCTTCCAGTTTCTTTGGTGGTGAAGACGTGACATCGTTTGATGACCTGGATAGCAACCAGAGTGGCCAACGTGCTCGCTTTCAAAGCAAGGAGCCCGAACCACCAAAAAAGCCTGAGCCCGCTCCGGTGAGTCCGGCCCCTGCGGCGCCGGCACCGCCGGCCATGCCACCGGCCGAAATCTTCAAGGCCTATGACATTCGGGGTATCGTCGGACGCACCCTGACCCCCCAGCATATGCTGTTAATCGGACAGGCCCTGGGCAGCGAAGCACGTAGCCGTGGCCTGAGCAAGATTGCCTTTGCCCGAGACGGTCGCAAATCCGGGCCGGAACTGGGCGGTGCGCTGGTTCAGGGTCTGCAATCAACCGGCCTGGAAGTCGTCGATGTAGGCATGGTTCCCACACCGGTACTCTATTATGCGGCCTATGAAATGGCCGAAGGCTCAGGGGTGATGCTGACCGGCAGCCATAATCCGCCGGACTACAACGGCGTGAAGATGGTGCTTGGCGGAGAAACCCTTTCCGGAGATGCCATTCAGGGTTTGCGTCAGCGGATCGAGAAGAAGGACTTCACTCAAGGGCAGGGCAGTTACGCAACGCACAAGGTCATCAACGATTACACCAACCGCATACTGTCCGACGTCAAGCTTGCCCGTCCGCTCAAGGTGGTGATTGATTGTGGTAACGGTGTTGCCGGTGCGGTGGCACCGGCACTGTTCCGCGGCCTGGGTGTGGAGCTGATCGATATTTACAGCGAGGTGGACGGTAATTTTCCCAACCATCACCCCGATCCCAGCCAGCCGGAAAATCTCAGCGATGTCATCGAACTGGTCAGGGCCCAGAACGCCGATCTGGGTATAGCTTTCGATGGTGATGGCGACCGAATCGGCGTGGTCAGTTCGGACGGGTCGATCATCTGGCCGGACCGGCTGATGATGTTATATGCCGCTGATATCCTGACTCGCAATCACGGCGCCCAGATTATTTATGATATCAAGTGTTCAAGTAACCTGACCAAAGTGATCTGGGAGAAGGGTGGCGAACCAATTATGTGGAAGACAGGTCACTCCTTGATCAAGGCCAAGATGAAACAATCCGGTGCTCTGCTGGCAGGTGAGATGAGTGGACACATCTTCTTCCAGGAACGCTGGTATGGATTTGATGATGCATTGTATGCCGCGGCACGCTTGCTGGAGATCCTGGCCAAGGACAAACGCAAGCCGAGAGAGGTATTCAATGCCCTGCCGGATGCCATTAACACTCCCGAATTGCGTATCGACCTGGCCGAGGGTGAGCAGCACCAGGTGATGGAAGAGTTAATGAGCCGGGCAGACTTCGAGAACGCCAATGTCATCATGATTGATGGTGTACGTGCTGACTTCGAGGATGGCTGGGGACTGGTGCGTGCCTCTAACACAACCCCAAGTCTGATCCTGCGCTTTGAAGCCAAGGACAAGGAGGCATTGAAACGGATCCAACAGCAATTCCGTGAACTGTTGAAATCCGTCAAACCGGATATGGCATTGCCGTTTTAGTTACTGCATGCTGCTTCTCGTATGCATCCAAAACAAGACACTCCATGAGCATTGACAAAAGCACAGCCCTGAATATTGCCAAGGTCTTGACCGAGGCGCTGCCTTATATCCAGCGATTCCAGGGCAAGACCATAGTCATCAAATATGGCGGCAACGCCATGGTGGATGAAAACCTCAAACGGGGGTTTGCCCGGGATATTGTGCTGATGAAACTGGTCGGCATGAACCCGGTGATAGTGCACGGTGGAGGGCCTCAGATCGGCAATGTGCTCAAGCAGATCGGCAAGGAGAGTACCTTCATCGAAGGTATGCGTGTTACCGATGCCGAAACCATGGATGTGGTTTTGATGGTGCTTGGCGGGCTGGTTAACAAGGAAATTGTCAATCTGATCAACCAGGCGGGTGGTCATGCAGTGGGCCTGACGGGTAAAGATGGCGGATTGATTCGGGCCAGCAAAATGACCTTTGAGCGACACAACCCTGAAATGAATGCCCCCGAGATTATTGATATAGGTCATGTCGGAGAGGTGCAGAGTATCGACCCGGCGGTGGTGAATATGCTGATCAAGCAGGGTGATTTCATCCCGGTTATTGCACCGATTGGTGTAGGCGAAGATGGTCAGTCATACAATATCAACGCCGACCTGGTGGCAGGCAAACTGGCCATTACCCTGGGAGCAGAAAAACTGATTCTGTTGACCAATACACAAGGCGTACTGGACGATAGTGGACAGCTGCTGACCGGCCTCAAGGCCAAGCAGGTCGAGGCATTAATCGGCGACGGTACGATTCACGGCGGCATGTTACCTAAAATTCGCTGCGCCCTGGATGCGGTGCATTCCGGCGTCAACACCGCCCAGATCATCGATGGGCGGGTCGAGCATGCGGTATTGCTTGAGGTCCTGACCGACGAAGGTATCGGGACCCTGATTCGCAGGTGAGTGAATATGAGCCAGCAAAAATCCGACAAGCCGTCCCGCCGCCAACAGATACTGGAAGTGCTTGCGGTGGAGCTGGAGAACAGCCCCGGCGAGCGCATTACTACCGCCGGCCTGGCCCGGGCGGTGGGGGTTTCCGAAGCGGCGTTGTACCGGCACTTTCCCAGCAAGGCGCGCATGTTCGAGGGCCTGATTGAATTTATCGAAGAGTCCATATTCGGCCTGGTTAATCGCATCCTCGAGGATCAAAAATCCGCCATTCGTCGCAGCGAGCACATAATGACGCTGGTCCTGGGTTTTGCCGGCAAGAATGCCGGGATTACCCGCTTACTTGCCGGTGATGTACTGGTCGGGGAAACCGGTCGTCTGCGAAATCGCATCGACCAGTTCTACGATCGACTGGAGACCCAGTTCAAACAGGTCTTGCGCGAGGGCGAGATGAACGGTGAATTATCGTCCGGGCTGCCGGTCGGGCCCACGGCCAACCTGTTACTGGCTATTATCGAAGGACGGATCAACCAGTACGTACGCAGCGGATTTCGCCGCAATCCACAGGAGATGTGGGAGGATGAGTGGGGACTGTTGGAGGAGTTATTACAGACTGGCCGAAGTTGAAAATGGGCTGACTTAATTCTGATTACTCGATGTCAATTCACGAAAGCGCTTCAGCTCTTCATCGCGACGCTGTTGCAATTGGGTTATCTCCTGTTTCAGTTCCGCAATATAATTCTGATTGTTGTTCATTTGCCGCTTGATCGATTCCATTTCTTTAAGCAGATTTTCCGGCGGGGTTTTCCCCTGCCGTTCCAGGTTGGCCGCCTGTTTTTGCAAATCATTCAGATGGGACGTCAGTGACTGATTGCTTGCATTCCTGATATCGACGCGGCTCTGGATAGCATTGATCTTGTCCTGATAAAACGATTCCAGGTCACTCTCGGTAGTAAACGTACGTAACAGAACCAGGTCACGGCGGCGCTTTTCGGCCTCAAGTTTCTCCTGTTTTTTGCGCAGTTCCTCTGCCCGTTTTTCTTCCTCGATTTGTTCCGGGGTTTTTGGCGGCTCTTCCACTTCGATGACCATTCCCCGGTCGTTGAGTATCTCAATACGTTTTTGAGAGTACTCTGGCGGAACACTCTGCCCACATTCGCGAACGCCTTCATCGTTGGTCCAGCATTTATAGGTCGCGGCATGGCCATAGCCGCCGAGGCCCAGTAGCAGCAACATCAGGGAAAGACGAACTGAGAGAGGAAATCCGGTTATCATTACTGCATCCTTAGCGGTCAGGAACCTAAATTGTAGGAAATTTTTCGTACATGTTGGAGTACATCTTGCTTTTTATCATCTCCCTTGTGGCAAATGCCTTCTCGGCGTTTGCCGGGGGAGGTGCCGGACTACTGCAGTTGCCGGCGTTGATATTCCTGGGCCTGCCTTTCAGTGTCGCACTGGCGACCCATAAACTGGCCAGTGTAGCTTTGGGTATCGGCGCTTCAGCCCGCCACTTTAGGGAACGCAACCTCGATGTGCGCTTCGCGGTAGTGATGCTGGTTGCCGGGGTACCCGGGGTTGTACTGGGTGCCAGTGTAATACTGAATGTACCAGATCGCTGGGCGGAATTGGCACTTGGCCTGCTGACCATGGGGCTGGGAGTCTACTCCTGGGCAAGTCCGGAGCTCGGGCAGGTGGACACTCGCACGCATCGGGATTTATCAGGCATGCTGATCGGGGCCGGGGTTCTGTTTGGTATTGGCATTCTCAACGGCTCACTGACTTCAGGTACCGGCCTGTTCGTGACCCTGTGGCTGATTCGCTGGTTCGGGCTCGATTACAAGCGCGCCGTGGCCCATACCCTGGTGATGGTTGGCCTGTTCTGGAACGGCAGCGGGGCACTGACGCTGGGTCTGCTCGGTTCTATTCGCTGGGACTGGCTGCCGGTTTTACTGGCCGGTTCCTTACTGGGCGGATATATCGGCGCCCACTATTCCATTGTCAAGGGTAACCGGGCCATCAAGCGGGCATTTGAACTGGTGACGATACTGGTTGGGCTGAAGCTGATTATTGGTTGATTTTCGAAACGGTTTATTCAAATTGAAGCCAATACTGGAATGATGGATCAGTCGGGATAACGTCCTTCTGCGACCAATTGCTGCAACTTTTTCCAGTAATTCGCATCCAGTAATTCCGGATGTAACTGCCTGAACAACGCCCGATGGTGAGGATCGGTAAACAGGAATATGGCGAATTCTTCCGGAAAAATATCATTCGGACCAACGGAATACCATGGCTCGGCAGCGAGTTCGTCTTCCGGATACCGTGGAGGTGGTATGTGACGAAAATTGCATTCTTCCATGGTGGTTATTTCATCGTAGTCATAAAAAATGATCCGGCCATAACTGGTAATGCCGAAATTCTTGATTAACAGGTCACCAGGGAAAATCCCCGCTGCAGCAATATCATGGATGGCATCCCCATAGTCTTGCAGGGCATGCTGCACTTCATCGGCCGATGCATTTTCCAGGAACAGATTCAGTGGTTGCAGTCGACGCTCGATAAACAGGTGCTTGATGACAAGTTGTTCTCCTTCGATCGATATTTGGGATGCCGCTTCATTTTTCATCTCATTGAGCAATTCAGTTGTGAAACGGTCAACCGGGAAAGCTGTATAGGAAAATTCCCAGGCATCAGAAAGACGCCCGACACGGTCATGTTGTTTCACCATATGATAGCGATCGATAACTTCCTTCCGTGTGGTGTCTTTCGGGGGCATAAACTTGTCACGAATTAGCTTGAAGACATAAGGATATGAAGGCAGGGTAAACACTACCATGACCATACCCTTGCTGCCGGGTGCAGTTTCGATCGGATCGGACGATCGCTGCAGGTGGTCCAGAAAATCGCGATAGAACTCGGCTTTGCCCTGCTTGTGAAACCCTATCTGGGTATACAGATCTGCCGCGGTTTTTTCCGGGAGGAAATCGAGTAAGAAATGGATTACTGCGGATGGTATTTCAGTATCGATAAGAAAATACGCCCGGGCAGAAGTAAACATGCTGGCAACATGTTCCCGTTCACTGATCAGCCTGTCGACATAGGCCTTCCCATCCTGATCGCGTCGAATACTCAGTATAAATGGATAACGATCCGGGCCGTTTATAACGCGACCTACCAGATAGGCCGTTCGGTTCCGATAAAACGGCTGAATCAGCATCTGGATCTGGAAGTGTTGTGCAAGCCGGCGAGGTAAATTGCTGTGGTTACGGATTGCGGCAGTAATTCGTCGTACGTCCTGGCGTAAATCACCGAATATTAAGCCGATATCAGCGGATGTCAGTATATTTTCCAGTGTGGCTCGCCAGCCTTGCCGAATGGGATAAAAACTGCGGTATACAGGCTCATCACTGTCCAGCCTTTCTGTGGACATCGAAGGGCGTACGAAAATGAAATCGTTGTTATAAAAATGACGTTCGAACAGACCCACGAAGACAGAATTGTAGAAGGTCTCTGCCAGCTCCGGCTGCCGGTGTCGATAAAGCAGTCCCATATACTGGAACTTGATCTCCTGCCAGGGAGCCGTATTGAGCGTGTGCGGATCGAAGCGCTCACGGAGTTCCGAAATGGTCTCTCTGACACGATTGTCATACAGGCTGATACGTTCGATTGCGGCTTTACGACTGGAGATCCAGTCACCGCGGACGAAATTTTCCCTTGCCTTGCGCGTCATATCTCGAAAGATTGCGAAATGCTTGCTGAATCCGTCGAGTATGGTGGAAGCTATTTCATCTACATGTGTCCGGCCGGAACCGAGTGCGTGCAGCCTGGGTATTTCTTTCCCGGTACCGGCAGTCATGATGTGGCCTGTTGGGTGTTTAGGATTCGTAGAACTGTTCCTCTTCTGTTGAACCTGACAATGCCGTTACAGACGAGAACCCGCCCTGGATGGTTGTTGTCACGTCATCGAAATATCCTGCCCCTACCTCTTGCTGGTGAGATACAAAGGTGTACCCCTTCTCACGCGCAGCAAACTCGGGTTGCTGAACTTTCTCGATATAGTGCTTCATGCCTTCACCGCGGGCATAGTCATAGGATAAATCGAACATGTTGAACCACATGCTGTGAATCCCTGCCAGGGTAATGAACTGGTACTTATAGCCCAAAGCCGACAACTCATCCTGGAAGTTTGCGATAGTCTTGTTATCCAGATTCTTTTTCCAGTTAAAAGATGGCGAGCAATTGTAGGCGAGCAGTTTGTTAGGATTGTTTTCCAGGACCGCCTGGGCAAACTCCCTGGCAAAGCCGAGGTCGGGGGTGCCGGTCTCGCACCATACCATGTCGGCATATGGCGCATAGGACACGCCGCGGGAGATTGCCTGTTCAAGGCCATTTTTAACCCGGTAAAAACCCTCTGCGGTACGTTCCCCGGTCAAGAAGGGTTTATCGTTAGGATCAAAATCCGAGGTCAGCAGGTTGGCTGCTTCTGCATCGGTACGGGCCAGCAACAGGGTAGGCACATTACATACATCGGCCGCAAGACGTGCTGCAATCAACTTTTGGATGGCTTCCTGGGTTGGCACCAGAACCTTGCCGCCCATGTGCCCACATTTTTTTACCGCAGCAAGCTGATCCTCATAGTGAACCCCGGCAGCACCTGCGGCTATCATATTTTTCATTAATTCAAAGGCATTGAGCACGCCGCCAAAGCCGGCCTCGGCATCTGCCACGATAGGCAGAAAATGATCAATATACTCCGGATTGCCCGGTTCTGTTCCACGGGACCACTGTATCTCGTCGGCACGCTTGAAGGCATTATTGATCCTGCGCACCATGGTCGGGACCGAATCATAGGCATACAGGGACTGATCGGGATACATTGTTTCCGAAGTGTTGCCATCAGCGGCTACCTGCCAGCCGGACAGGTAGATCGCTTCAATACCCGCCTTGGCCTGCTGTAGTGCCTGTCCCCCTGTCAGCGCACCCATACAGTTGACATAGCCCTTTTTTGCATCGCCATGTATGAGTCGCCATAATTTTTGAGCTCCCAGTTTGGCGATAGTGTACTCGGGTTGTATCGATCCACGCAGACGAACTACATCAGTGGCAGAATAACCTCGTTTGACGTCAAGCCATCGGGGATTGGTTTTCCATTCTTGTTCAAGTTCCCGACTCTGTTCGTCATGCGATTTCATATGAATCTCCTCCCGATAAAGGCGGCCATAGGCAGTAATTTACAATTTGCGAGGGTGGCTGGTGAGCAGGCTGTCCGGCATCTACCATCATCCCGGTTATGATCAGGTATTGGTTTTACTTTATAAAAAGATAGATGAAGAAATGTGCCGCTGCCATCAACAGGGCATATTTGACGAGTGCCGGACTATATTATTCTGCTGGCGGCAATACGCCGGACGAAAATACTTACACTACAATGATGTGTACAAAATGTAACGGATTAGCGGGTCTGGTAATCGCGGATATCGATCGCGTAGTCAATGGTCAACGGGGCGTGGTCTGAAAACCACTTGTTCTTGTATACCGAAGATTTTTCCACTGTACCCTGCAGGCCCGGGGTAATGATTTGATAATCAATACGCCATCCCACATTGTTCTCCCGTGCATTACCGCGGTTTGACCACCAGGTGTATTGATCCGGTTTTTTGTTAACTTCCCGAAAAGCATCAATGAAACCGATGTTGTCAAACAGGTTGTCCAGCCAGGCGCGTTCAACCGGAGTTACGCCGGAGGTTTTCTGGTTACTCTTCCAGTTCTTGATGTCGATTTCCTTGTGCACGGTATTAAAATCACCGCAGATGATGTAGTCGCGTCGGCGCCGCCGCATCGCCTTGAGATCCTCGGCGAAACGGTCCATGAAGACCAGTTTGTTCTTGTGCCGTTGTTCACTCGAGGAACCGGATGGCAAGTAGAGTGAAGCAATGGTCAGTTTGCCCAGTTCGATTTCGATCCAGCGACCTTCCGTGTCGACATGATCCCAGCCCAGGCCAATGGAGACCTTGTCGGGCTGGTGGCGACTCATGATAGCGACGCCACTGTAACCTTTCTTCTGCGCATCAAAGTAATAGGTGTGATAGCCCCGGGGATAAAAAATCTCGTTATCCAGCTGATGCTCCTGTGCCTTGGTTTCCTGGATGCATATAACGTCAGCCTTCTGACGCTTCATCCATTCGAAGAACCCTTTGCGATGGGCTGCGCGAATGCCATTAAGGTTCGCTGTAATCACTCTGAACATCACTATTTATCCCTGACAAACAAAACGTGTATGATACACAACCCAGGCACAAAATCTCCAACCCGAGAATCCGGAATTATTAGTCATGCGTGATTATCAGAAAGAGTTTATCGAATTTGCCTTGCAACGCGAGGTTCTGCGATTTGGCGAATTTACTCTCAAGTCAGGGCGGGTCAGCCCCTATTTTTTCAATGCCGGGTTATTTAACAGCGGCAAAGCTCTGGCGCAGCTTGGGCGCTATTACGCGCAAACCATTATCGATAGCGGAATTCAGTTCGATGTGCTGTTCGGGCCTGCTTACAAAGGCATTCCGCTTGCTGCGGCAACCTCGGTCATGCTCGCTGAGGAACATAATCTCGACGTACCTTATGCATTCAACCGCAAGGAAGCCAAGGCGCATGGTGAGGGCGGAAATATCGTGGGTTCGGCACTTGAGGGCAGAATCCTGATAATCGAT
>JASFNY010000017.1:0-14293 GCA_050116795.1 Thiohalophilus sp. | reverse complement strand
TTTGAGTTCATCGGCGATGGCGTCGAAGGTTGACGCCGTGGTGGTCGCCGAATACTGGGGATACAGCGGTAATACCAGAATGCGACGTGCCCCTGCAGCCTTGAGTTCAGCCAGCCCCGTCGCCAGCGACGGATTACCATAGCGCATACCGATGGCCACGCTGACCGGTTGACGGAACAGCGTTTCAAGTTGCGGCTGTAAAGCTTGAGCCTGTCTGCGAGTGAATGCCATTAACGGTGAGCCGGCCTCGCTCCAGACGCTGGCATAAGCTTTGGCTACCCGTGGCGGGCGTACGCGCAGGATGATGCCGTGCAGTACCAGCCGCCATATCCAGCGTGGGAGCTCGACGATACGCGGGTCAGCCAGAAATTCTCCCAGGTAGCGACGTACCGCGCCACTCGTGGGGGCATCGGGTGTGCCGAGATTGGTCAGCAGGATACCAATATGATCGGCCTGCTCGTGGGTAAAACCGGGAGTCCCCTTGAATCTCATGCGTTTCGGTCCTGGGTGTAGAATGTAAGTGTGAATTATCCCGGAGTTTGCCTGTCGGCAAAAGTGGCAAATATACTCCTGGTAATGGGGTAATCTGAATATTTAACACGGGAGTCGTGTATGCAAGGCGTGTTTCTGGACACAGGCAGTCTACTCAGTGGTTCAACCGACAGACCGGATCTGGATTTTTCTGCCATCGAGGCATTGCCCGTGAGCTGGCGGCATTATTCTGAAACTGCTCCGGATCAGGTGGTCGAACGGTTGGCCAGTGCAGCCATTGCAGTGACCAACAAGGTAGTGCTTGATGCAGAACGTATCGCAGCTCTGCCCGAACTGAAACTGATTGCCGTGGCGGCCACCGGGGTCAATAACGTTGATCTCGATGCGGCCCGCAAGCAGGGTATAGGTGTCTGTAATGTCACCGCTTATGCCACGCCGTCGGTGGTTCAACATGTGTTTATGCTGATCCTGGTTCTGTTGCGAAATTTGCCGGCCTATCGTGTTGCGTTGGCCAAAGGACGCTGGCAGCAGAGTCCGCATTTCTGCCTGCTGGACTATCCCATTGATGAATTGCAGGACAAGGTACTGGGCATTATTGGTTACGGTGAACTTGGAAAGGCGGTTGCTCAAATGGGCGAGGCTTTTGGTATGCGTTGCCTGGTGGCGCAACGAGATGCATCAGATCAGCGTCCCGATCGTGTTTCGCTGGATGAGTTACTGGCACAGGCCGATGTGCTGAGTCTGCATTGTCCGTTGACCGATCAGACGCGCGGTCTGATCGGTGCCAAACAACTGGCAAGAATGAAACCGGATGCGATCCTGATCAATACCGCGCGTGGCGGAATTGTTGACGAGGCTGCGCTTCACCAGGCGCTGGTTGAGGGTCGTCTGGGTGGTGCCGGGATGGATGTGCTGGCCGAGGAACCGCCACTTGCGGGTAATCCCCTGCTGGGAACAAAACTGGATAATCTGATCGTAACGCCCCATATCGCCTGGGCCAGTCGGGCGTCCCGCCAGCGGTTACTCGATCAGGTGGCGGAGAATATCGCCAGTTATCTTTCAGACGAACCACTGCGTAATACGGTCGTCGAGCCTGCTTTTTAATCAGCTTGCCAAGTCGTTCACATTGCCGGGCAACAGCCTGTGATTGAGCTCACAGATATATCCGGCAAAACCCCGTTTCATATGCGCAGTCACACGGCGACATGGAAAAGGTCGAAACGTGCCAATTCCGGGATCGGCGAGGAGTGCAGATCTTGATATTGTTAAAAGGAGCGAAAGCCATGAAAGTACAGATCGGATTTCTGCTGGCCATTCTACTGGGCAGCAGTCAGTTGATTGCCGCCGAAGAGTCAGGCAATCCTGAACAGAACGCGATGTCATCCGACAACGCCGCCCAATCACAGCCGGTAGAAGAAGCATCCAGTGATGCCCAGAATAATGTTGCTGAGCAAACCGGTTTTTCTTCCGGCAGTGTTATGCGTTCGGTTTTTACCACGCAGATTGCAGACCGTGAACCGGTAGACAAGATCCAGGAACTGGATAACGACAACCAGGAAGTTTACTACTTCACCGAACTACGCGACATGGAAGGGCAGACCGCCAGACATCGTTGGCAATACAACGGGGAAGTCATGGCCGAGGTGGAGTTCAACGTCAAGGGACCCCGCTGGCGTGTCTGGTCAAGCAAGCGTTTTGTGCCTGACTGGACCGGTGAATGGACAGTCAGTGTGGTTAACGCTGCTGATGAGGTCATTGCCGAGGATTCTTTCGAGTATGTGGCTGACAAGACCAGTGGAATGCCGGCAGAAGATGCCGCTGCAACACAGAACAATACCGGCATGGAAGAAAGCAGCCCCAATACTCAATAACCCGCATATTCAATAACTCAGTTGGTAAAGTTCAAGGCCCTTCACAAGTTGAAGGGCCTTTTATTTTGCGCAACAGCAGGAGTTTACCGTTTGTCGTGCAGGGGGTGACATTTTCATGCCCCCTGCTACTGTTGTTTGTACACTGCCGTAAACACAAAACTGATTAGCCACGAATTGCCTGTCCGGATTTCCGCCGAAGGAGGGTGCATGCAAGAGGATCGACTGGAGCCTGTCATCGGGCAATGGTACCGGGACGTTGATAACCGGATTTTCGAGGTGGTGGCCAGTGACGATGAGAGTATCGAGATCCAGTTTTACGACGGAGATATTGAAGAGCTGGAGATAGAAGTCTGGGACGAGCTGTCGGTCATCGCCATCGAGGAGCCCAACGACGGCAGCGGGCCATTTGATGAGGTCGACGATGACATTGGGTTACTCGCCGAGGATTACCATACCGGTCAGTGGTGGACCTGAGGTCATCACCTCAACAGGTTCAAGTGGATTGACTGCCGGGAATTATTTTTCAAGGCTTTTATATTTGATTCTGTGCGGTTGAGCATCTTCACCCAGTCGACGTTTGCGATCTTCTTCATAGTCGGCGTAATTGCCTTCGAACCATTCCACGTGACTATCGCCCTCGAAAGCCAATATATGGGTGGCGATACGATCGAGGAACCAACGGTCATGCGAGATCACCACGACACACCCCGGAAACTCCAGTACTGCTTCTTCCAGGGCCCGCAGAGTTTCCACGTCGAGATCGTTGGTCGGTTCGTCCAGCAGCAGGACATTACCACCGCTTTTGAGCAGCTTGGCCAGGTGCACCCGGTTGCGCTCTCCGCCGGATAGATCGCCGACCCGTTTTTGTTGATCCGTACCACGGAAGTTGAAGCGACTTACGTAGGCGCGTGAATTGATCTCAAAATCACCGATAGTCATGATGTCCTGGCCATCGGAAATTTCTTCCCACACGGTCTTGCTGCCATCCAGTGCATCACGGCTTTGATCCACGTAAGCCAGTTGTACCGTATCGCCCACCCGAAGCTCACCATCGTCCGGCTGTTCCTGACCGACCAGCATGCGGAACAAGGTGGTCTTGCCGGCCCCGTTGGGACCGATGATGCCGACGATGCCACCGCGTGGCAGATTGAAGTCAAGATCATCTACCAGCAGCTTGTCGCCAAAGCCCTTGCGCAGATGATTGGCCTCGATAACCAGGTCACCCAGTCGCGGACCGGGGGGGATAAACAGTTCATTGGTCTCGTTGCGTTTCTGATAATCCTTGGAAGCCAGCTCTTCATAGCGGGCCAGGCGGGCCTTGCTCTTGGCATGGCGGCCCTTGGGGTTGGATCGGACCCATTCCAGCTCGGACTTCATGGTCTTGATGCGGGACTGCTCCTGTTTCTCTTCCATCTCCAGGCGTTTTTCTTTCTGTTCCAGCCATGAAGAGTAATTACCTTCCCAGGGGATACCCTCGCCGCGGTCCAGTTCCAGTATCCAGCCGGCGACGTTGTCGAGGAAATAACGATCATGGGTTACCGCGACCACGGTACCGCTGTAGTCATGCAGGAAACGCTCCAGCCAGGCGACCGATTCCGCATCCAGATGGTTGGTGGGTTCGTCCAGCAGCAACATGTCCGGTTTGGAGAGCAACAGCCGGCAGAGAGCCACTCGACGACGTTCACCGCCCGACAGCTTGCTGACATCGGTGTCCCAGGGCGGCAGTCGCAGCGCATCGGCAGCGATCTCCAGGGTACGTTCCAGGTTGTGCCCGTCTGTCGCCTGCAGCAGGTTTTCCAACTCGCCCTGCTCGGCTGCCAGGGCATCGAAATCGGCATCCGGTTCGGCGTAGGCCGCGTAGATCTCCTCGAGTCGCGTCTGGGCGTCTTTAATCTCTTGCAGCGCAGCCTCGACGTTTTCGCGTACACTTTTGCCTTCATCCAGTGCCGGTTCCTGGGGCAGGTAACCTATCTTGATTCCCGCCTGGGGACGGGCTTCACCTTCGATTTCGGTGTCAATTCCGGCCATGATTCGCAGCAGCGAGGATTTGCCCGCACCGTTGAGACCCAGGACCCCGATCTTGGCGCCAGGAAAAAACGACAGCGAAATGTCCTTGAGAATAGTGCGCTTGGGTGGCACTACCTTGCTGACGCGATTCATGGTGTAGATGTACTGAGCCATGGGAACTGACCTGCCTTCAAGCGAGCAAAAATGTGGCGCTATTGTAACGGAATCACCATGCTCGTTGATATGGCCGGTTCCGTTGAGATTCGGCGAAGGGGTTCCCTGTGCTGTCGATGTTGTTATGATTGTTCCGTCAAATCGTCCGAGGAGCCTGCGCATGCGGTTCGCATTAAGCCAATTTGTTCTGCTCTGGAGCCTGATACCCGGCGGAGTGTATGCCGCCACGTCTGCCCAGCTGGAAACTTACAGTGCAACGTTTCAGTCACGCCCCCTCGAGCGGGTTCTCGATGGTGAAGTCGAGGCGGTGAACGAGGCGACCGTGTCTGCCCAGACATCGGGGCGGGTGGTTGAGATTAATTACGATGTCGACGATTACGTGGAAAAAGATGCGATCCTGTTGCGCTTCAGGGATAAGGACCAGCGCGCCCGGTTCAATGCGGCCAAGGCCCAGTACGAGGAAGCACAGGCCGAGTACCAGCGGGTCAAGGACATCTATGCGAAAAAGCTGGTGGCCAAGTCGGCCCTGGACAAGGCCGAGGCCCGCCTGAAATCCACCCGGGCCGCCTTTGAACAGGCCAGCGAGGAGCTGGAGAACACGCAGGTTCGTGCCCCCTACAGTGGCATCGTGGTAAGCCGCCAGGTGGAAGTTGGTGAACTGGCCAGTGTCGGTCAGCCGTTGTTTACCGGTATCTCGCTGGAAGAGCTGCGAGCCTCGGTGGACATTCCCCAGGGTATGGTCAAGGTGGTGCGTAACCGCCATCAGGCCCGGGTGCTGCTGGAAAGCAACGGCAAACGCAGTGTGGCTGGCGAATCCCTGCGTATCTCCCCGTATGCCAATCCAAAGAGTCATACCTTCAACGTGCGGGTCAAGCTCCCAAAAGGTGATTACGGTATCTATCCCGGTATGTTCGTCAAAGTGGCCTTCGTGGTTGATGAGACACGGCGGCTGGTGGTGCCGGCCGAGGCGATTGTCCATCGCAGTGAAATGACCGGGGCTTATGTGGTAGATGACAAGGGCCGGTTGCAACTGCGCCAGCTTCGCATCGGTGAAAAGTTCGAGGACGGCATGGTCGAGATACTGGCCGGTTTGCAAGAAGGCGAGCGGGTGGCACTCGATCCATTACGTGCCACCGCGGTCTACAAGGAACAATGGGCGGGTGAGAATCAATGAGCGATAAGCTGGGCGTCTCGGGCCGCCTGGCCCGGCAGTTTCTCACCTCGGAGATTACTCCCTTGCTTGCCCTGGTCGGGCTGTTGCTCGGCGTGTTTGCCGTGCTGGTAACCCCGCGCGAGGAAGAACCGCAGATTAATGTCACCTTCGCCAATGTGTTCATTGGTTTTCCGGGAGCATCGGCCAAGGAAGTAGAAGAGCTGGTCAGCACGCCGGCGGAACAGATACTCTCCGAACTGGAAGGGCTCAAGCATGTCTATTCGGTTTCCCGGCCGGGCATGTCGACACTCACTGTCCAGTTCAAGGTGGGCGAGGATCGCACCCAGGCCATCGTGCGCCTGTATAACGCACTCTATTCCAAGCAGGACTGGTTGCCGCCGGGGCTGGGTGTCAGTCAGCCAATAATCAAACCCAAGGGGATCGATGATGTGCCCATCGTGTCCCTGACCCTGTGGAGCGATCAGCCGGATTACAGCGACCATGAATTGCTCAAGGTTGCCCACTCCATCGAGGCCGAACTCAAGCGGGTCAAGGGAACCCGCGATATCTATACCATCGGCGGTCCGCAACAGGTGGTTCACGTAAAGTTTGATCCGGCCAGTTTGACGGCCTATAACCTGGCGGTCTCCGATTTGCGCTATGCCCTGCAGCAAAGCAATGCCACCAGCCCGTCCGGATCGCTGGTCAACGACAATAGCGAGATTCCGGTTCAAACCGGGACCTTTCTCAGTAACGTGGAAGAGGTCCGCGATCTGATCGTCGGTGTGCATGACAACAAACCGGTCTATTTACGTGACGTGGCAAGCGTGCGTCGTGGTCCGGATCAGCCAGAGCAGTATGTGCAACTGGGTACCGGACCGTCCGCTGGTGCCAAGGCGATCGACAGCCGTGGCGAATTCCCGGCCGTTACCGTGGCCATTGCCAAGCAGCCGGGAACCAATGCGGTCAATATCGCCGAAAACGTCATCGACCGGGTCGAACAATTGCATGGCATATTCATCCCGGATGGCGTCAATGTCACCGTGACCCGCAATTACGGCAAGACTGCCAACGACAAGGCCATGACCCTGATCAAAAAACTGATCTTCGCGACCGCGGCAGTCGTTCTGCTGGTACTGTTTTCACTGGGTCGCCGTGAGGCATTGATTGTCGGCACGGCGGTCATTATTACTCTCGCGATTACTCTGTTTGCTTCCTGGGCCTGGGGGTTCACATTGAACCGTGTGTCCCTGTTTGCCCTGATTTTTTCGATCGGGATCCTGGTCGATGATGCCATCGTGGTGGTGGAGAACATTCACCGGCATATGCAGATGGGTGGCAAGAAATTGCTGGAAGCGATTCCAGTGGCGGTGGATGAGGTTGGCGGTCCGACCATCCTGGCGACGTTTACCGTTATTGCGGCGCTGTTGCCAATGGCGTTCGTGACCGGCCTGATGGGTCCTTATATGAGCCCGATTCCGATCAATGCCAGTATCGGCATGTTGATCTCGCTGATTATTGCTTTTGTGGTTACGCCCTGGATGGCCAACAAGGTGCTGGCGGGGCAACATGTTCACACCGATCAGGAGGACCGTATCACCGAACACCTTCACGGGCTATTCAAAAAATATATCGGTCCGTTTCTGAATCGCGAACAGGGCGCGCCACGACGTCGCAAACTGTTCTACGTGATCATCGGATTGATTGTAGTGTCGGTCAGCCTGGTCGGGTTCAAGCTGGTGGTCATGAAAATGCTGCCGTTTGACAACAAGTCCGAATTTCAGGTGGTGGTCGACATGCCGGAAGGGACCAGCGTGGAGCAGACCAACCGGGTACTGGACGAGCTGGGACGCTATCTGGCCAGTGTGCCTGAAGTGACTGATTACCAGATGTATGCCGGTACCGCCTCGCCGATCAATTTCAACGGCCTGGTGCGCCAGTATTACCTGCGCAAAGGGGCAAATGTCGGAGATATCCAGGTCAACCTGACCGACAAGCACGAACGCGATCGCAAGAGTCACGAAATTGCCCTGGCGGCGCGTGGTCCGCTGCAGGCGATCGGCGAAAAATACAATGCCAACGTCAAGGTGGTAGAGGTCCCACCCGGACCACCGGTGATGTCGCCACTGGTAGCTGAAATATATGGACTGGATTACGCGGGCCAGATCAAGGTTGCCAAGCAGGTGCGCAAGGTGTTTGAGAACACGCCCGACGTGGTGGATGTGGACGATAGCATCGAGGTGCAATCTCCCAAATATATCCTGCGTGTGGATCAGCAAAAAGCTGCCCTGCTCGGGGTCAGTCAACAGTCGGTGGTGGCAGCGCTGTCGGCCGCGTTGAGCGGCGAGGATGCCAGCTATCTGCATCCCGGTAATCTCAAATATCCGTTGCCCATTCGTTTGGAGTTCAGGGTTGCCGACAAGGCGGGGCTGGACAGTCTGTTGTTATTGCCAATTCGCAACCGCGACGGTGGACTGGTGCCGTTGTCGGATGTGGTCGAAGTCGAGACGACCCGGCGCGAGCATGCGATCTATCACAAGGATCTGTTACCCGTGGTCTTTGTCACCAGTGATTCCGCCGGGAAACTCGACAGTCCCCTGTATTCCATGTTCGACATTTTTGGCAGTCTGGATGAACTGGATGTGGGTCAGGATCGGCCGATTAACCAGTTCCTGATCAGCCAGCCCGACAATCCCTATCAATACGGCCTCAAGTGGGACGGCGAATGGCAGGTGACTTACGAGACCTTCAGGGATATGGGCATCGCTTATTCGATCGGCCTGATCCTGATTTATCTGCTGGTGGTCGCCCAGTTCCGCTCCTATATAATCCCGTTGATCATCATGGCGCCGATTCCACTGACCATTATCGGGGTGTTGCCTGGCCATGCGCTGTGGGGGGCACAATTCACTGCCACTTCCATGATAGGCATGATTGCGCTGGCCGGGATTATTGTGCGTAACTCGATTCTGCTGGTCGATTTCATCAACCAGGAGGTGGATGCCGGGGTACCGTTCCAGGAGGCGGTGTTACGCTCAGGTGCAGTACGGGCCAAGCCGATTGCCCTGACCGGTCTGGCGGCCATGCTGGGTGCCATGTTCATTCTCGACGATCCGATTTTCAGCGGCCTGGCCCTGGCCCTGATATTCGGGATACTGGTTTCCACCCTGCTGACTCTGGTGGTGATCCCGGTGCTCTATTACGCCTTCATGTACAAGCGGCTTGAGACCTCCGGGACCGCTGAAAAATCCTGATAATCAAAAGGTTAAACAGGGTTGGCGGCAAAACAGTTTTGTTTTGGCGCCAATCTTGCTAACATTCCGTGCCTTAGTTTTTCCAATGCTGACATAGATAAAGATTATTAACGCGTGACTCCACGAGAGGGCGGATGGCGGACAGACGATTACAGGTATTTCAGACGGTGGCCCGGTTGCTGAGCTTTACCAAGGCGGCCGAGGAACTGCATATGACCCAGCCGGCGGTGACCTTCCAGGTTCGCCAGCTCGAGGAACAGTTCAATACCCGTCTGTTTGATCGTACCCACAACCGTATCAGCCTGACCGAGGCCGGTCAGCGTGTGTACGAGTGCGCGAACAAGATCTTCGAGCTCTATGCCGAGATGGACAATGCGGTGCGCGAGTTGACCGGGGATGTGAGCGGGGTGCTGATTATCGGCGCCAGTTCGACTATCGCGGAGTATATGCTGCCTGAACTGTTGCGTGATTTTAAAAAGCAATATCCCGACGTCACTATCCGCCTGCGGGTCGCCAATACCGACGGCATTGTCAGCATGGTGGAGAATAATGCCATTGACCTGGGCGTGGTGGAGGCACCGGTCTCTAACAAGAACCTGGTCGTTGAAGAGTGCCGGACCGACAAGATGGTCCTGATCGTTCCGCCCGATCACGAGCTGGCCAAACAGGAAGTCGTTCCGGTCAAGCAGATTGCCGATTATCCGTTTATTTGCCGTGAAGAAGGCTCCGGCACCCGCGAGGTGATGTTGGAAAGCATGACTCAGGCCGGTATCAGTTCCTCGGATCTCAATCTGTCCATGGAGCTTGGCAGTCTGGAGGCGATCAAGGGGGCCGTCGAAGCAGGTATGGGCGTTTCGGTCCTCTCCAGTGCAACCATCGAAAAAGAGCTCAAACTGGGCACCCTGGTGGCGGTCAAGCTCGATCCGCCGGTGGAACGTCCGTTTTCCTTCGTCCACCAGAAGCAGAAATTCAAGATTCGGGCGATGGATGAATTACTGAGTTTTGCCCGCAGCTACTGCAAGTCTCACCCACATTGATTTATCATCGGTCTGTGATGCAAAACACGGTACCGACCGGTGAGTAAATCAGAAAACCAATTACTGGGTTATTTCCAACAGCTGCCCGAGGAAGCACGGCAGAGTCTGTTGGATTATGCCGAGTACCTGTTACAGCGGTATGGCGGGAGCGAACCTGTTCCTGAACAGCCGCTGGATCTGCCACGCCCCAGCGAAGAGACAGTGATTGGCGCTATCAAGCGTCTGTCCCGGACCTATCCGATGCTGAACAAGGACAAGCTTTTGCACGAGACCGCGGGCCTGGTGACCGACCACATGATGAAGGGGCGTGATGCCCACGAGGTCATCGACGAACTGGAAGTGATCTTCGAACGTCATTATCGTGATTATCAACAACAGGGCTAGGCCTGCATGTTTGAGCTGCTGAAAAGGTGGTACAACCGGTATTTTTCCGATCCCCAGGCAGTGCTGCTGGCAGTCATCCTGATTATCGGGTTTACGATCGTTCTGACCATGGGCAAGATGTTGACGCCGGTTCTCGCGGCGATCGTCATTGCCTATCTCCTGGAAGGGATCGTGCGCAAACTTCAGGATCGCCACGTGCCGCGTACCTGGGCGGTGATGGTGGTCTTTACCGTGTTTCTGATTTTCCTGATTTTCCTGTTTCTGGGCGTGGTGCCGTTGATCACCACCCAGTTGCAGGAGCTGTTTCAGGAGTTACCCCGGCATTTCTATCGTCTGCAACAAACGTTGATGCAGTTGCCGCAACAGTACAGCTTCATTTCAGAAGAGCAGGTCAAGGACCTCACCCAGCTGATCAATCGCGAGATCGCCTCGCTCGGTCAGCGTATCGTAACCATGTCACTCGCATCGTTAACCAATCTTGTGGTGCTGATGGTCTATGTCGTACTGGTACCGCTGATGGTGTTCTTCTTTCTCAAGGACAAAAAGTCCATTATCAGCTGGTCAACCAGTTTTCTGCCAAAAGAACGGGCTCTGGCCAACCAGGTCTGGGCGGAGATGGATCAACAGCTTGGCAATTATGTACGCGGCAAGTTCTGGGAAATCCTGATTGTGGGGGTCACAACCTATATTACCTTTGAACTGCTGGGTCTCAAGTATTCCCTTCTGTTGTCGGCACTGGTGGGTGTTTCGGTAGTGGTTCCCTATATCGGTGCCACGGTCGTGACTATCCCGGTGGCGCTGGTGGCCTATATTCAATGGGGACTGGAACCGGATTTCGTCTGGGTAGTAGTCGCTTATGGCATCATCCAGGCCCTGGACGGTAACGTGCTGGTCCCGTTGCTGTTTTCCGAGGTGGTCAACCTGCACCCGGTTGCCATCATTGTCAGCGTACTGGTGTTCGGCGGGTTGTGGGGCTTCTGGGGCGTGTTCTTCGCTATTCCACTGGCGACCCTGGTCAAGGCATCGCTGAGTGCCTGGCCGCGAGCTTCGGAACGCATTCATCACGAGGAAGAGTTACGCGAACAACAGGCGCAGGAAAGCTAGTTCCGGAATTTTTCAAAATTCTTTTACAGAACTTCAGAAGAATAATCGGCCAGACGAGATCGCTCGCCACGCAGCAGGGTAATGTGACCGCTGTGTTCCCAGCTTTTGAAACGATCGACGACATAGGTCAGACCTGAAGTCGTCTCGGTCAGGTAGGGAGTGTCGATCTGTGCGATGTTACCCAGGCAGACGACCTTGGTGCCGGGACCGGCACGGGTAATCAGGGTCTTGAGCTGTTTTGAAGTCAGGTTCTGTGCCTCGTCAATAATGATGTAGCGGTTCAGGAATGTCCGGCCACGCATGAAGTTGACCGAGCGAATCTTGATCCGCTTGCTGAGAAGATCGTTGGTGGCCTGACGGCCCCATTCCCCGCCGACATCGGTATTGGTCAAAACTTCCAGGTTATCCATCAGGGCACCCATCCAGGGGGTCATTTTTTCTTCTTCAGTACCGGGCAGGTAGCCGATATCCTCACCCACGGGAACAGTGACGCGGGTCATGATGATCTCGCTATAGCGTTTCTGCTCCAGGGTTTGTTCCAGGCCGGCGGCGAGGGTAAGTAAGGTTTTACCCGTACCGGCCATGCCGAGCAGGCTGACAAAATCGATTTCCGGATCCATCAGCAGGTTGAGAGCGTAATTCTGTTCGCGATTGCGCGCGGTAATTCCCCAAACTGCATTGCCGGGATTACGAAAATCACGCACGGTTTCGATAACCGCCCCGTCATCCTCGATGCGGCGCACGATGGCATCAAACGGAGCATGCTCCTGATCGCTGTAGATAAACTCGTTAGCGGACCAGTTTTCGACATCCGGTCCTTTGAGACGATAGAAGGTACGGCCTTCTTCGATCCATGATTCCATCTCGCGCGCATGTTGTTCCCAGAATTCCTCTTCCAGGCGGTAATGGCCGGTGTACAGTAAATCGACATCTTCCAGAACCCGGTCGTTACGATAATCCTCGGCGTTGATACCAACCACCGCGGCCTTGATACGCAGATTGATGTCCTTGGTGACCAGAGTGACCTGGCGATCTTCCTCGATCTCCTGCAGCGCCAGGGCGGTTCCCAGAATGTTGTTGTCCGGAAGGTTACCGGGCAGATGGTGCGGCAGGCTGTCGGGATAGGCGCGGGTCTGGAAAAACAGGCGCCCGCTGAGTTGATCACTCAGCTCCTTGTGGCCGTTCTGTTTCTTGTTACTGACCAGCGATTGGAGATGCATGTTGAGCGGCAGGCCCTGTTCGATCTCGGTATGACTGGCATTGGACAATAATTCATCGAGGAAACGACTGGCCTGACGGGCGTTGCGGGCGACCTCGGTGCGACCTTTTTTATTGTGATCAAGTTCTTCCAGCACCATCATCGGGACGAAGATATCGTGTTCCTGAAAGCGAAACAGCGAAGTGGGATCGTGCATCAGCACGTTGGAGTCCACCACAAACAGACGTTTACTCATAATGATTTAACAGCTTTGGTCGGGTAACGGATTACTTCTTGTTCAGTTGCTTCACGGCATCCAGGACTTCTTCGACGTGACCGTCGACTTTTACCTTGCGCCACTCCTGCCGGAGTTTGCCCTTGTCATCGATCAAAAAAGTGCTGCGTTCTATGCCGCGGACTTTCTTGCCGTACATATTTTTCATCTTGATAACATCAAACAGCTTGCATACCTGTTCTTCTTTATCGGAAAGCAGGTCAAATGGAAATTCCTGTTTGGCTTTGAAGTTATCGTGCGCCTTGAGACTGTCGCGGGAGATACCGAGGATCACGGTGTTCTGACGCTTGAATTTGGCGTGATTGTCACGAAAATCCTGTCCCTCGCGGGTGCACCCGGGTGTGCTGTCCTTGGGATAAAAATAGATTACCACGTTTTTGCCCATGAAGTCGGACAGGGACAATTCCTGATCACCGGTCGCGGGTAGGGTGAAGTCGGGGACTTTTTTTCCCAGACTAACGCTGTCGCTCATGTTGATGCGTTCCTCCTTGCCTCAGCTGGGTTCGGGACTGGCCGAGCGCAACTGCTCGGCGGCTTCCTCGGGACTGATGGTATTGACGAACAGGCCGGAACCCAGCTCGAACCCCGAGGGAATACTGGTTCGCGGACAGATCTCCAGATGCCAATGATAACTGTCGCGGCAGTCATTGTAATCCTCGCCGCGGGGACGGGAATGTAGAAAATAGTTGTACTGTGCGCCGCCGATCACCGCATCCAGCCTCGCCATGGTCCGTTTCAGTACCCGCGCCAGATCCGCCAGATCTTCCGCCGAAGTCTCCAGGAAATCACTGTTATGTTCAAGCGGCAGAATATGGATTTCCCATTCGTAGCGACTGGCAAAGGGTTTGATGGCGATGAAGCGTTCACCGCGCTCCACGACGTATTGACCGACGTTGATACGGCGCACGATCTTGCCCGAGTCCCGATCGTAAATCGTGGTTTCAAAGGTCAGCGCCTCGTCGATCAGAGTGCAGAAGATACAGTGGTGATGTTTTTTGTAATGCTCTCTACTGTATTCGACCTCCTCGTGCAGGTTCAGCGGCACCACCGGCAGGGCAATCAGCTGGCTGTGAGTGTGGGCCATGCTTGCCCCGGCTGCCGGACCGAAGTTCTTGAATATCAGGATATATTTCAGCCGGTCATCCAGAGCATAGAGCTCTGCGGCCCGTGACTGGTAAGTCTGGAATAGTGTCGCCAGATGTGATTCACTCATCTCGTGGATGGCAATGCCGTGTGCGTAGTGATCGACAATCACCTCGTGGCGACCGTAACCGTCGATCGCCTGTTGCAGGCCGAACACCAGACCGGTTTTGTCCCGATCGTC